>DASPIV010000106.1:0-4734 GCA_035628955.1 Bordetella sp. | reverse complement strand
CCCTTGGGCGTCAATGACGAGTGGGCGGCATGGCCGCGTACGCAGCAACGCCACACATTGATGCCCTTGTGGGCCACGATCACCCGCATCGAAGTGGGTTCGCCGACGATGCAGCCGTCGGGCCGCACGCCGCGTGCCTTCAGTTCGGCCAGCATCAGCGGCGCGCCCACACAGCCCACTTCTTCGTCATACGACAAGGCGAAATGAATCGGTTTTTTCAGGGCCATGCCGGTCATGCGCGGTAATAGCGACAGCGCGGTGCCGATGTAGCCTTTCATGTCGCAGGTGCCGCGCCCATACAGCTTGCCGTCGCGCACTTCGGGCCGGAACGGGTCGCTATCCCAGGCCTGGCCGTCCACCGGCACGACGTCGGTGTGGCCCGACAGCACGATGCCGCCCTGCGTGCCGCCGTCGGCGGCCGGCACGGTGGCATACAGATTGGCCTTGGCGCCGCTGGCATCGTGGCTCAGGTGCGATTCGATGCCGGCCTGGCGCAACTCGTCGCGCACCATTTCGATCAGGCCCAGGTTGGAATGGCGGCTGGTGGTGTCAATCCCCACCAGGCGCTGGATCCAGTCGACTGCCGCCTGGGGTGCGGCGTGCTCGGCGCTCATGCACGCCCCCCGGTTTGGCAGGCCACGGCTTCGATCTCGACCAGCGCGCCCGGCACCATCAGGTCGGCGCGCACAGTCGAGCGGGCGGGCAGCACGGTGTTGCCGAAGAAGGCGCCATAGGCCGCGTCGAAGGCGGCAAAATCTTCGACGCGGGCCAGCCAGACGGTGGTCTTGACGATGTCGGGCGCGCCCAGGCCGGCGGCCGCGAGTTGGCGCACGATGTTGTCCAGGCAGGTACGGGTTTGCGCCGCCACGTCATCGCCCACGATGTGAAAGCCATCGCCAAAGGCCATCTGGCCCGACACGAAGACCAGTTCGCCGGCACGGCGCAGCATGGAAAAGTGTGGCTGGCGGCGGGGTTCGGGCGTGCCCGTGGCATCGTGCTGCATCAGAAAACTCCAGACGGATCGGTGGGGGCCAGCTTATCCCTCTGTGCATAGGCACGCTTATGCGTATGTGCATGCTTTGTTTGCGGAATGGTACAAAGGACCGCAATTGCCGGCTTCATGCGGGTTTTCCCGTATTTGATGGCACGAACCGGGTCTTGGCTTGACGCTGCGCAAAGCGCCCCGGTAACGTTACTGCCACCCATCGGGCCCCCGCCTGGACCGCGCCGCTGTGAACAACCTAGTCGCCAATCGCTTGCATGCCTATGTGCCGCACACCTACGAGGTGGTTGGCCTGGAGCCCGCCGGGTCGGCCTGCTTCATCAAGACGCGGCCGGTGGGCTCCGGAATGTCGGGCTACCGCGATACGCTGGTACTGGGCGCAGGCCTGTCGGCCAGTTGGGCCGACGTGACCCGCCCACGCGCCATGGAAGAGCATTACGACTGCAGCGGCGCGCTGAAGATTCACCTGCGCATGGCCGGCTATTCGTCGGTGACCGACGGCGGCGAGGTGCCGCACGGCGTCGAAGCCCTGTCATGCAGTGCCCTGCTGCAGCCGTGCGGCGCCCGCAAGATCGAGATTTTCGGCACCGGCGACCGCGAACGGTCGGTCACCATTTCGTGTACGCGCGGTTACCTGGTGGACGAACTGGGGCTGGATGCCGGCCGCTATGGCGGGGCGCTGGGCCGCTACCTGGACGACGACCCCATCGCGTTCGCACTGTTCCGGGCCGGCATGACGGCCGCCATGCAGCAGGCCGCCCAATGTTTTTTCGAACCGGTGGACGATCGCCATATGCGGCGCCTGCTGCTGCAGGCCCGTGCCGAAGACATCGTGCGGCATTTCTTTGCCTGCATGCGGGCGGGCGACACGGCGGGCGAGGTCCGGCCGCGCGACCGCGCGATGGCCGACCGGGTGGCGGCGCGCCTGGCCGATACGTTCCGCAATCCCCCCAGCGTGCGGGAATTGGCCGGCCAGGCCGGCGTCAGCGTGTCGAAGCTGTCGCGCACGTTCAAGGCCGTGCATGGCGCCACACTGTCGGAATATCTGCTGTCGCTCAGAATGCGGCATGCCATGGCGCTGATACGCGCCGCGCAGCTACCGGTGACTCAGGTGGCTTTTGAAGTGGGCTACGACCATGCCGGCAATTTTTCCACGGCATTTCGCAGGCACTATGGCGTGTCGCCACGGGCCGTCTGCGCTACGCGTCGTGGAAGATCGTGAATTCGTCGACCGCCACGCGGCTGGTGCGATATTGGTTGGCGGGTTCGTCGGGGTCTTGGTAGCCGATTGAAATGCCGCAGGCCACCACCTGGTCATCGGGGATGCCCAGGTGCTGTTTGATGATGTCGGGATAGTTCGCCAGCGCGGCCTGGGGGCAGGTGTCCAGCCCGCCCCCGCGCGCCATCACCATGATGTTCTGCAGGAACATGCCGTAGTCCAGCCAACTGCCCTTGTCCAGGTCGCTGTCGATGGTGAACAGCAGCACGCACGGGGCGCCGAAGAATTCGAAGTTGCGGGCGTGCTGCCGTGCCGAGGCCTGGCGGTCGCCCTTCTGGATGCCCAGCAGGCTGTACAAGCCCCAGCCTGTTTCGCGGCGCCGGTCGATATAGGGGCTGCGCCAATTGACCGGGTAATACTGGTATTCGCGGCGCTCGGGCTCGCCGCGCGCATGCGCCTGGACCAGCGCGTGCGACAGCGCATCGCGCCTGGCCCCCGTGACGACATGCACCTTCCAGGGCTGTATGTTGCTGCCGCTGGGCGCGCGAGCCGCAGCCTGCAGAATACGGCGGATCAGCTCATGCGGAACCGGCGTGGGCAGGAAGCCGCGCACGCTCTGGCGCGACACGATGGCTTCTTCAACGGTGTGCAGCGTATCGCTCATGCGTGGCTCTTTTCAGTATGTACAGGCACTAGGCTTCTGCGGTGGAAGTGCTGGGGATCAATTGCGGCCCGCCATATTTGAATGAGCCTTGCGCCGATGCCAGGATGCGGCCATCGGGTGTGCAGACTTCGGCGCGCGCGAAGTAGATCTTGCGGCCCCGTCCGGTTACCGTGCCGGTGGCGATGACCTGGCCGGCGGTGACCGAGCCGATGAAGTTGATGGCCAGCGAAATCGTGACCGCGTTGCCCTGGCTGTCGTCGGCTTGCGGTACCAGGCCGGAATAGCCGCAGGCGGCATCCAGCAGGGCGCAGACCACGCCGCCCTGCAGCGCGCCTTGGCGGTTCAGGTGCTGGGGGCGCAGGTCCATGCTGAGCACGATCTGGCCATCGCCCCAGCTCTGGATGACGGCGCCCAGCGAGTGCAGGAAGGGATTATGTTCGAAACCGGTCATGGGTACTTTGAAGGTAGCGACGCGAATGGCCAGATCATACCGTTGGCGGCGCCTCCATGCGGACAGCGGGCCGTGGCGCTACCATAGGCGATTCTTCAGAACCGTCCGTGGCAGGTGCGAAACATGAGTGCGCAACAACAGCAGACCCGCAAGTCCATTACCGCTATCCGCCAGGCCAAGGGCCCCGGCAAAGTGGTGGCCCTGACGGCCTACACCGCGCCGATGGCACGCCAGCTCGATCCGCATGCCGACCTGCTGCTGGTGGGCGATTCGCTGGGCATGGTGGTGTACGGCCTGCCCAGCACGCTGGCCGTGACGCTGGACATGATGATCGCGCATGGCGCGGCCGTGGTGCGGGGCTCGGCGCAGGCTTGTATCGTGGTGGACCTGCCTTTCGGCAGCTACCAGGCATCGCCCATGCAAGCCTTCCAGTCGGCCGCCCGCGTGCTGGCTGAAACCGGTGCGCAGGCGGTCAAGCTGGAAGGCGGCGCCGAGATGGCCGAGACGGTGCGGTTCCTGACCGAGCGCGGCGTGCCGGTGGTCAGCCATATCGGCTTGATGCCGCAGCAGGTCAATACGGTGGGCGGCTACAAGGCGCAAGGCATGCAGGCCGACGGCAGCGACCGCATCCTGCGCGATGCGCAGGCACTGCAAGCCGCTGGCGCTTTCGCCCTGGTGGTCGAGTGCACCGCCGAGGCGGTGGGCCGCCGCGTCACCGAGGCCTTGCAGATTCCTGTTATCGGCATCGGCGCATCGCCGGCCTGCGATGGCCAGATCCTGGTCACCGAAGACCTGCTGGGCATGTCGGGCGCGCGCGTGCCGCGCTTCGTGAAGCAGTATGCGCAGTTGGGAACCCAGATCGAGCAGGCGGCGGCAAGTTATGCGCAAGATGTGCGGGCGGGCGTGTTCCCGGCGCCAGAGCATTGCTTCGGGGTGCGTGCGGGGCAGTGATGGGGGGCGCTTGCTTTACGGTGTCAGGCATCCTGACGCGAGCGAGACACCCGGCAACACCTGGCACTAGACAGCATCGCGCCTGAAGGTAGTGCCATGGGTGCCAGCCACCGGCCCCGCAGATCAAGCCACTGCTTCATGCCGCGCCTCTACTCGCATGACGCTGGGGTGCGCGTGGGGCAGCGTGGCTGGCCAATCCTGGTTGAAATGCGCGCCGCGGCTTTCGTGGCGGGCGGCGGCGGCATGCACGATCAGGGACGCGACTTGCAGCAGGTTGCGCAGTTCCAGCAGGTCGGGGCTGATGTGGCCGGCTTGCCAGTGCTGGATTGCCTGGGCATCCCATTGCGCGATGCGTCGGGCGGCGCGGGCCAGCGATGCGTTGCTGCGTGCGATACCCACTTCGTCGCGCATCAGTTGCCGCAGGGCCTGGCGCTGGTGCGGCCACG
>DASPIV010000105.1:0-2163 GCA_035628955.1 Bordetella sp. | reverse complement strand
GGCACAATGAGGGTAATCGGCTTGTTGGGATAAGCCGGCGCGGCAGATGCCGGCACGGCCTGCACAGCGGCCGCCCCGCCCAGCAGCAGGCCCGCCACGAATTTGATGGTTTTCATGTGTCGCTCCTTTGAAGGCTATGGTTATGGTGTTGCGCCTACTCAGCGGTATGGCCCTGACTGCATGCCACCACCCGCTGTTCAATCAATCGGTCGATATCGCCGGGCGTCATGGCCAGCAGCTCACTCAGCACTTGCCGCGTATCCTGCCCCAGCCCCGGCGGCGCATGGCGATATTCCACCGGTGTGCGCGACAACCGGATAGGGTTCGCCACAGAGGGCACATCGCCTTTTTCCGCTGACGCGATCGACACTTGTGCCTGCCGATGCACTACGTGCTCATCCGCGAAAGCCTGGTCGATGGTGTTGATGGGTCCGCACGGCACGCCGGCCGCTTCCAGGGCCGTAATCCACCAAGCCGTGTCATGCCGCACAATGGCCGCGGCAATCAGGGCCACCAGGTCATCGCGATGGGCGATGCGCGCTGGGTTGGTCGCAAAGCGCGCATCGTCCGCCCATTGCGGCTGGCCGCAGGCTTGGCAAAAGCGCCTGAACTGCAGGTCGTTGCCCACCGCCAAGATCAGGTAGCCGTCGCGCGTGCGGAAATCCTGGTACGGCACGATATTGGGATGCGCATTGCCCAGCCGCTGCGGCGCCTTGCCGCCCACCAGATAGTTCAAGGCCTGGTTGGCCAGGCTGGCTATCTGCACATCCAGCAGCGCCACATCCAGATGCTGCCCTTGCCCGGTGGCCCGGCTTTCCATCACGGCAGCCAGAATGCCTGTGGCGGCATACATGCCCGTCAGCAAATCGGTCAATGCCACGCCCACCTTTTGCGGGCCCGCCCCCGGCAACCCGTCTGGTATGCCGGTAATGCTCATCAGCCCACCCATGCCCTGGATAAGGAAGTCGTATCCGGCGCGCTGCGCGTAAGGACCCTGTTGGCCAAAACCCGTGATCGAGCAATAGACCAGACGCGGATTCATAGGCGCCAGCTCCTCGTACGACAAGCCATAGCGGGCCAGGCTGCCCACCTTGAAGTTCTCGATCAGCACATCGCAATGGACAGCCATCTCGCGTACCAGGGCCGCACCCTCAGGCCGGGAAAAATCCACGGCCACCGATTTCTTGTTTCGGTTGGCGTTAAGAAAGTAGGCCGAGTCCCTTTCAGCGCCAGACGGCGTGTCGCGCCAGGGTGGCCCCCAGGCCCGGGTATCGTCGCCCACGCCGGTGCGTTCCACCTTGACTACCTCGGCCCCCAGGTCCGCCAGCGTCTGCGCGCACCAGGGGCCCGCCAACACCCGTGAAAGATCCAGCACCCGCAATCCGGATAGCGCGCCCATGCCCTGCCCTCGCCCATGAATCCAAGTCGATGAAACCGGCTGTGCCGGCCGTGCGGCTTACTCTTGCGGGTGCAAGGCTGGCCGGCACCGTTACCGCCCATCCGTCAATCAGTCGGGCGTTCTATGGGACTTCAGGTATTCTTGCGCCGCGCCGCTTTGCGAGCCTTTCCACACCGCCTGCGCCTGCGGCAGGATCTGCGACACGCGATGCGCCACCTCTTCCAGCGTGATCGAGCTGACCGGGTGCGCAATGATGATGGGCTCCAGCTCAAGCATGCCCAGCGCCTCGCGGGTCAGCACCGTTTCCTTCACAAACTCGGTGGTCACGATCACCGCCGTGGGCACGCCCTGCTGTTCCAGCGCAATCGCGTCGCGCAGACAACCAGAGGTGCAAGACCCGCAATCGCCTATCGCCGTCAGCACAACATCGTTCTCGGCGATGATCCGCTCGATCAGTTCCGGCGCGGCGTCCTTCGAGAAACTGTGCTTCACGTAGTAATTCACCGCCGCGAAGTCGATCTCTTTGCGCAGCGCCTCGATAGATCCGCGCAACAGCTTGTTGGCATTCCACTTGGAATTGTCCAGCACCCCCAGACGCAAGCCGTCCAGGCTGGTGCGCCGCTTGGCGATAGCCAGCGCTTCCGAACGGATCACTCCGCGCGGATCATAGACACGAACCTGGCCGTTCTCTGCTTTCATCAACATGGCGTTCTCCTGTTTACAGTGAGCAAGTACCGCTGGAGCAATCCGGACCTGCCGGCGCG
>DASPIV010000104.1:0-5785 GCA_035628955.1 Bordetella sp. | reverse complement strand
CTAGTGTCGTACAGGCGCACTTGCACGCCGGCTTGCGCGGCGATCTGCGCGATGCCACGGCCCATGGCGCCGGCACCCACCACGGCGATCGTCTGGATATCTTTCATCGAATGTGCTCCTTCCTGTCTGTCTTTGTCTGGCAGTGCCAAGACCCGGTCTGCCAGGTGTCTGACCTGCGTGCTACGCGCGCGGCTGTCCCAGCGCCTGGATTTCCTCTTCGGACAAGCCCAGCCGCTCGGCCAGCACCTGCCTGGTGTGCTCGCCCAGCAGGGGGGGCGCGCGGCGGTATTGCACCGGGCTGCCCGAGAACTTCAGCGGACTGGCCGCCATGGGTACCGTGCCGGCAGTGGGGTGCGGCAATTCGCGCCGCATGTCGCGTGCCAGCACCTGCGGGTCTTGGTAGACCTGGTCCAGTGTATTGATGGGGCCTGCCGGCACGCCGGCGGCTTCGAGCTCGGCCAGCCAGTGGTCGCGCTCGCCCGTGGCCATGCGCTCGACCAGCAGCGGCACCAGCGTTTCGCGGTTCTGCACGCGCTGCGGATTGGTGGCAAAGCGCGGGTCGGCGGACAACTCGGGCAGGCCGATGACCCGGCAGTAGTTGCGGAACTGGCTGTCGTTACCCACCGCCACGATCAAGTGGCCATCGCTGGCCGCGAACACCTGGTACGGCACCAGGTTCTGGTGCGCATTGCCGGCACGGCGCGGCGCCTGGCCCGAAGTCATGTAGTTCAGGTTCTGGTTGGCCATCATGGCCACCTGGCAATCGAGCAGCGCCATGTCGATATGCTGCCCCAGGCCACTGCGGCTACGCTCGTGCAGGGCGGCCAGGATACCCACCGTGGAATACATCCCCGTCATCAGGTCGGCCACCGCCACGCCGGCCTTCTGCGGACCGCCGCCCGGCAGGTCGTCGCGTTCGCCGGTGATGCTCATCAGGCCGCCCATGCCCTGGATCATGAAGTCGTAGCCAGGACGGCTGGCGTAGGGGCCGGTCTGGCCGAAGCCGGTGATGGAGCAGTAGATCAGGCCGGGGTTGTCGGCCTTCAGGCTGTCGTAGTCCAGGCCGTACTTGCGCAGGCCGCCGACCTTGAAGTTTTCCACCAGGATGTCGCTTTGGCGCGCCAGGTCGCGCACCAGCTCGGCGCCGCGCGGCGAGGCGATGTCCAGTGCCACCGAGTATTTGTTGCGGTTGGCGCTCAAATAGTAGGCGGCTTCGGTGGTGTCGGCGCCGGCGGCATCTTTCAGGTAGGGCGGGCCCCAGGCACGCGTGTCATCGCCCGCGCCGGGGCGTTCGATCTTGATGACTTCGGCGCCCAGGTCGGCAAGGTTCTGGGTGCACCAGGGGCCTGCCAGCACGCGGGTCAGGTCCAGCACGCGAATGCCGGTCAGGGGGGCGGGTCGTTGCGACATGATGGTGATGAGTGAATGCAATGGCGACAGGGAACTCTGGATATTAGCCCTTGCCGCGGCAATGGCGTATTCCGTTTTCCGAACGTTCTTGTGCGTGCCGCGCACAACGCGGCACGCGCTCCGGCGCTACGAATAGGCCTTGATGGTTTCGCGCGCGATCACGAGTTGCTGGATCTGCGTGGTGCCCTCGAAGATGCGGAACAGGCGCACATCGCGGTAGAAACGTTCGACCGCGTACTCGGACATGTAGCCCGCACCGCCATGGATCTGCACCGCGCGGTCGGCCACGCGCCCCACCATCTCGGTGGCATACAGCTTGCAGCAGGCTGCCTCGAGCGTGGTGTTCTCGCCCCGGTCGCGCTTGCGGGCCGCGTCCAGCACCATCGAGCGCGCGGCGTACAGCTCGGCCTGGCTATCGGCGATCATGGCCTGCACGAGCTGGAACTCGGCGATGGGCTGGCCGAACTGCTTGCGCTCGATGGCGTACTTGACCGCATCGCGCACCAGCCGTTCGGCGATACCCACGCACAAAGCGGAAATATGCAGCCGGCCCTTGTCCAGCACACGCATCGAGGTACGGAAGCCATTGCCCTCTTCGCCACCCAGCAGGGCCGACGCCGGCACGCGGCAATTGTCGAACACCACGTCGCAAGTCAGCGCGCCGGCCTGGCCCATTTTCTTGTCGGGCTTGCCCAGGGTCAGGCCCGGCGTGCCGGCTTCGACCAGCAAGCACGAAATGGACGCGGCCTTGCGTTCGGGCGCGGTGCGCGCCATGACCGAGAACAGGCCCGCCACCGGCGCATTGGTGATGTACCGCTTGGCGCCATTGATCACGTAGTGGTCGCCGTCGCGCACGGCGCTGGTGCGCAGCGACATGGCGTCCGAGCCGGCATCGGGTTCGGTCAGGGCGAACGAACCTATCAGCTCGCCGCTGGCCAGTTTCGGCAGATAGCGGTTGCGTTGCTCGTCGGTGCCAGCCAGCACGATGGATTGCGAGCCGATGCCGATATTGGTGCCCGCCAGCGAACGGAAGGCCGGCGAAGTCTGGCCCAGTTCGAACACCACGCGCACTTCTTCTTCCATGTTCAGGCCCAGGCCACCGTAGTCGGGCGAGATCGACAGCCCGAACAGCCCCAGCTCGCGCATTTCGGCCACGATGTCCGGTGGAATCTCGCCCGTATGGGCCAATGCCTCTTCGGCCGGCACCAGCCGGTCGGTAACGAAGCGGCGCACTGCATCCAGCAGCAGGGTCAGGGTTTCGGTATCAAGAGCCATGAGAAAAGCCTGTAGGACAGATAGGAAAATGCGGAAATGAAGGAATGGGCGGCAGGCCCACGCTATGCAGTCAAGCCGCCGGCCAGCAGGTCGAAGTAGCCAGCGGCGATGCCCTCGGCGGTTTGCGCGCCGCCCGGTTGGTACCAGCGCGCCATCCAGTTCAGCATCGACAGCACCGCACGGCCCGTGGCCGCCACATCCAGCGCGCGGAATTCGCCGCTGGCGACACCCCCCGCAATGATGTCGCGCAACAGGTGTTCATAGCCATCGCGCAGGCGGGCCGCGTCTTCGCGTTCGGTGATGGCCATGCCGGAATAGCCCACCAGCATGGTGACGAACTGCGCG
Source organism: Bordetella sp. (assembly GCA_035628955.1). Classification (GTDB taxonomy): domain Bacteria; phylum Pseudomonadota; class Gammaproteobacteria; order Burkholderiales; family Burkholderiaceae_B; genus Bordetella_A. Next base: position 2,755 of record DASPIV010000104.1, on the reverse strand, counting down.
TGATGGGTTTCGAAGTAGCGCGCATGAGCCACCATGAACTGATGCAGCCGCTCGGGGGCGGTGGACGCCTGCGACACCGCCTGCGACACAGCGGCCGTCAGGCCGCCCAGCACGTCCAGGATGATGGCGTCGTAGATATCCTGCTTGGTGGGGTAATAGTGGTAGATGGCCGCCTTGGACGCCCCGATGGCCGCGGCCAGGTCGGCCACCGAACTGCTTTCGTAGCCGCAGCGGGCAAACAGCCGCGCCGCTTCTTCCAGAATGCGTTCGCGGGGCGCTTGCAGCGTGGGCGGGCGTCCGGCGCGCGGCCGCTTGGCAGGGACAGGGGTATCGGGCATGGCGAGCATGGGCCTGGCGGGCAGGCGTGCCGGCATCGCATTGACAGGCCGACAGCGCATGCCGTTAAATGGTGGATAATTAATTACCGGACATCCGGTAGGTAATTATACGCACGCCTTTCGCCCACTTCCAACTTTCCGCAATTCATGAACGCACGCGACGCTACCCAGCCCCACGCCCTGGTCAACCAGCTGTATGCGCAAATGACGCTGCCAGTCATTTGTTCCCCCATGTTCATCGTGTCCAATCCGAAGTTGGTGGTGGCGCAATGCGCCAACGGCGTAATGGGCTCGTTTCCCGCCCTGAACGCCCGCCCCCAGACTTTGCTGGACGATTGGCTGTCCGAGGTCCAGGCAGGCCTGGCCGCCCGGCGGCAGGCCGACCCATCGGCCGTGGTGGCCCCGTTCGCGGTGAACCAGATCATCCACCAGTCGAACGACCGCCTCGAGCAAGACCTGGCCCTGTGCGACAAGCACCGCGTGCCGTACATCATTACCAGTCTGCGCGCGCCGGGCGACCTGGTGGACGGCATCCATGCCTGGGGCGGCAAGGTCTTCCATGACGTGACTACGGTGCGCCACGCCGAGAAGGCCCTGGAAGCCGGCGTAGACGGCCTGATCCTGGTATGCGCGGGCGCGGGCGGCCACGCAGGCACGCTCAGTCCCTTTGCCCTGCTGTCCGAAGTGCGCCGCTTCTACGACGGCCCGCTCATCCTGTCGGGCGCGATCACGTCAGGCTCGGGCATTCTGGCGGCCTTGGCCATGGGAGCCGACTTCGCCTACATGGGCACGCGCTTCATCGCCAGTACCGAGGCCAGCGCGTCCCAGGGCTATAAGCAGGCCATCGTCGACGCCAGCGCGTCCGATATCCTGTACACGCCGTTCTTTACCGGCATTCCAGGCAATTACCTGAAGGCCAGTATCGCCGCCGCCGGGCTCGATCCGGCCAACCTGCCGGCCCCCGAGACCGGCGCGTCCAATTTCGGAACCACCCGCGTCAAGCCCTGGAAAGACATCTGGGGCGCCGGACAGGGCGTGGGCGGCATCGGCAGCGTGCTGCCCGCTGCCGACATCATCGCCACGCTGCGCCAGGAATACACCCGGGCGCAGGCCCGGCTGGCCGGCAAGGTGCTGGCATGAGCCCGCCGGTGACCAGCGTGCCGGACAGCCTGCTGGCCGAGCGCAATGGCGCCATCCTGACGCTGACGATCAATCGGCCGCAGCGGCGCAACGCACTGGATGCGGCCACGTACCACGCGCTGGCGGCGCAGTTGCGTCAGGCGACCGAAGACACCGGCGTGTCGGCCGTGATCCTGGCGGGCGCCGGCGCGCATTTCACCGCGGGCAACGACCTGCACGACTTCCAGGCCGACCGGCCTGACGGCGACAGCGCCGGCATGACCTTCCTGCGTGCCCTGGTCGCCACCGACGTGCCGGTGATCGCCGCCGTGGAAGGCTATGCCGTCGGTGTAGGCGTGACGCTGCTGCAGCACTGCGACTTTGTATATGCGGCACGCAATGCCACGCTGCGCATCCCGTTCGTGGCGCTGGGCCTGTGCCCCGAAGGAGCGTCCAGCCTGATGCTGCCGCGCCTGGCCGGCGCCCGCAAGGCTGCGCAGTGGCTGTTGCAGGGCAAGGCGTTCGGGGCCGACGAAGCCATGCAAGCCGGCCTGGTAACCCAGGTGACCGAGCCAGGCCAGGCCCTGGCTGCCGCCCAGACCACGGCGGCCGACCTGGCTGCCCAGCCCCGCAGCGCGCTGCGCCTGACCAAGTCCATGCTGCAGCGGGCCGACCGCGAGGCCATCAATGAAACGCTGGACTTCGAAGCCCGCCAGTTCAGCGCCCGCCTGAAGACGCAAGAAGCGCAGGACGCATTTGCGCGGTTCTTGAACAAAAAGTGAAATGCCCCCGCGGCGCCAAGGCCGCATGCCCGCCTATCCCCCTGGCTAGCCAGCTCAGCTGACTAAGTACATCAGCGCTGTATCAGCTGTCTGACTCCTGCAATCTCACTCAAAAGGGCGAATCCGGCTGAAAATTAGGCGGCCGCCGCTCACGCAGCGACTGGATGCCTTCGCGTACGTCCGGACCGGCGAAGCCCATGAATTCCAGCGCCAGCGACGTATCGAAGCTGGGGCCGGCCATTCGCAGCCAGTTGTTCAAGGCATATTTGGTCCAGCGGATCGCCGTCTGCGACCCGCTGGCCAGCTTGCCGGCCACCTCGAATGCCTTGGAAATCAGCTCAGCCTCGTCCACGCACAGCGAGACCAGCCCGATGCGCTCGGCTTCTGCGCCGCTGACGGTTTCGCACAACAGCAGGTAATACTTGGCCTTGGCCATGCCGCACAGCAGCGGCCACACGATCGCCGCGTGGTCGCCCGCCGCCACGCGCAGGCGGGTATGGCCGTCGATGATGCGGG
>DASPIV010000103.1:0-14211 GCA_035628955.1 Bordetella sp. | reverse complement strand
GATCACCCGGGCCGCGCCCACCAGGGCATCGCGGCGGATGTCCATGGGCGTGGTCCCGGCATGGTCGGGCTGGCCCTGCACGGTGATCAGCACGCGCCGGATGCCCACGATGTGCGTGACCACGCCGATGGGCAATTGATGGGTCTCCAGGACCGGGCCCTGTTCGATATGCAGTTCCACGAATGCGGCCGTGTCGCCCGCGCCGCGCAGCGGCGCCGCCAATGCGGCCGGATCGCCGCCGATGCGCCGCAACCCGTCGGCCAGCGATTCGCCTTGCGGATTGCGGGCCGCCAGCATGGCGGCGTCGAGCTGCCCGCACAGGGCGCGGCTGCCTACACACGAAATGCCGTAGTCGCTGGGCTCTTCCGACAGGAAGTCGATGACCTCGAACGGATGCTCCAGCACAATACCGTGCTCGTGCAGCGTACGGGCGACTTCGATGCCCGCCAGCACACCGATGATGCCGTCGAAGCGGCCGCCGCTCATGACGGTGTCGCAGTGCGAGCCGGTGACGATGGGTTTGCGCGCGGCGTCGCGGCCGGCGCGGCGCCCCACCAGGTTGCCGCCGGCATCGAGGCGCACTTGCAGGCCGGCGTCGGCGAACTCTTGCGCCAGCCAGGCGCGCGCCTGTTCGAACAGCGGCGAGAAGGCGCGGCGTGTCCAGGGGACGTCGGGCAGGGTATAGCGGGCAAGCGTTTCGACGCGCGACCAAAGACGTTCGGCGTTCAGGGGAGGAAAAACGGGGGGCATAGAAATCCTGGATGAACATGCTGGCGCGCGCGGCAGTGCCGCCGGTTGCCCGGCGCCCGGCACGGCACGCAACGCCTGCGGCGATTATGGCATGGCCGGACCCGGCGCCGGCGCAGCCCGCGGCAGTGGCGGAGCCAGCCCGTCGCGTTCGCGGCGCAGCCAGCGGCGCGTCATCAGCACGGCCACCACGCCCAGCCCGATTGCCAGGCCGCTCCAGATTCCCACGCCGCGCCAGTCCGCCCAGAAGGCCAGTGCGGCACCGGCCGGTAACCCCAGGCCCCAATAGCCAATGGCTGCGTAGATCATGGGAATGCGCGTGTCATGCAGGCCGCGCAGCATGCCGGCGCCCATCACCTGCGCGCCGTCGACGATCTGGAATACCGCCGCCACCGCCAGGTACGACGAGGCCAGCGCCAACAGGGATGCATTGGCCGGGGCATCCACATCGAAGAACGCGGCCAGCAGCCAGTGAGGCACCGCGATCATCAGTATTGCCGCGATCAGCATCGACCCCACGCCCAGCCCGTACGCGGTCCAGCCGGCCCGCTGGATGGCACCCGCGTCGCGGGCGCCATAGGCATGCCCCACGCGCACCGTGGCGGCCTGGGCAATGCCGTACGGCACCATGAAGCTGATGCTGGCGATCTGGATGGCTACCGCATGCGCGGCCAGTTCCGCCTCGCCCAGCCAGCCCATCAGGAAGGCCGCCGCATTGAAGATCGTGACCTCGAAGGCCGTGGCCGCCGCAATCGGCAACCCCAGTTTCCATAAGGCGGCCAGCCGGGACCAATCGGCCTGCCAGACCCGGCTGAACAGCCGGTAGCGGCGGAAGTGGCGATCGCGGATCACGACGACAGCCATGCCCAGAAACAGGAACAGGCTGGCCGAAGCGCTGGCGATGCCCGCCCCGATCAGGCCCATGCGGGGAAAGCCCAGGTTGCCGAACACCAGCACCCAATCGGCCAGGGCGTTGAACAGAATGCCAGCCAGCGCGACCCACAGCGCCGAGCGCGGCCGCTGCATGGCGGCCACGAATGAGCGCAGCACCAGGAACCCCAGAAACGGCGGCAGCGCCCAGAGCAGGGCGCGCAAATAAACGGCGGCCTGCGCGGCCAGCTCGGGCGGCTGGCGGATGGCCAGCAGGATCGCCTCGCCGTACCACAGCGCCAGGCAGCCGGGCACCGAAATGATCGCCGCCGTCCAGAGCCCTTGCGCCACAGTGCGGCGCACATCGCGTACCGAATGGCGGCGTACGCCCAGTTCGCGCGCCACCATCGGTGCCGTGGCGGTAACCAGGCCCAGGGCAAAGAAAGCGAAGGCGGCGTACAGGTTGGCGCCCAATGCGCTGGCTGCCAGCGCCTGCGACCCCAGCCGCCCGATGAAGATCACATCGGTGGCGGTCATGGCGATCTGGGCCAGGCTAGTCAGCACCAGAGGCAGGCTGAGCAACAGGGTGGCGCGAATTTCCCGCGTCCAGGCCGCGCGGGGGGCAGTGAGGTACGACATCGGGTTTCCCAGCTCAAGGCGGCATGATAAGCCTTGCTCGGGGTTTTCCCTGTATTTCCCCCGCATTCCTGGGGAATTTCCGGGGCCGGTGAAGTTGGGGCCAGCGCAACAAACTGTCCCTGGCCGCTTGTGCCAGCCATTTAAAGGGACGCAACAGACATACGATGTTTCATTCCTTGCGCAGGAGATTGGCAAGGAGGGCGTGTAGGCAAGTAATATGACGCCACTGATTCGACATAACAATGCGGGTCCCATGCGGGCCCGCATGGTCTTTTACCTCTAGGAGATGGGCCCGATGAATAAACCGTTCGACGGCGGGATCGCTACGCTCAATGTTCCCGCATACGTCAAGCACCAGGGGCTGATCGAGTGGGTGGCACGCGTCGCCGCGCTGACCAAGCCCGATAACGTAGTCTGGTGTGACGGATCCCAAGAAGAATACGATCGCCTGTGCGAACAGATGGTCCAGTCGGGCATGCTGCGCCGCTTGAATCCGGCCAAGCGGCCCAATTCGTACCTGGCATGGTCCGATCCTTCCGATGTCGCCCGGGTCGAAGACCGCACGTTCATCTGTTCCGAACGGGCGGAAGATGCCGGCCCCACCAACAACTGGGCCGACCCGGCCGAGATGCGCGCCACGCTCGATGGCCTGTTCGACGGCGCCATGCGCGGGCGCACCATGTACGTGGTGCCGTTCTCGATGGGCCCGCTGGGCTCGGGCATTGCCCACATCGGCGTCGAACTCTCCGACAGCCCCTATGTCGTGGTGAACATGCGCATCATGACCCGCATGGGCCGCGCCGTGTTCGACGTGCTGGGCGCCGAAGGCGAGTTCGTGCCGTGCGTGCACAGCGTGGGTGCGCCGCTGGCCGAGGGCCAGGCCGATGTCGTGTGGCCCTGCAATCCCACCAAATACATCGTGCATTACCCCGAATCCCGCGAAATCTGGAGCTTCGGCTCGGGCTACGGGGGCAATGCGCTGCTCGGCAAGAAATGTTTCGCGCTGCGTATCGCCTCGACCATGGGCCGCGACCAGGGCTGGCTGGCCGAACACATGCTGATCCTGGGCGTGACTTCGCCCAAGGGCCGCAAATACCACGTGGCCGCGGCGTTTCCGTCGGCCTGCGGCAAGACCAACTTCGCCATGCTGATCCCGCCCCAGGGCATGGACGGCTGGAAGGTGTCCACCGTTGGCGATGACATCGCCTGGATCAAGCCGGGTGCCGATGGCCGCCTGCGCGCCATCAATCCGGAAGCCGGCTATTTTGGCGTGGCGCCGGGCACCAGCGAGAAAACCAATTTCAACGCCATGGCCACCCTGAAGGCCAATGTCATTTTCACCAACGTCGCGCTTACCGATGACGGCGATGTCTGGTGGGAAGGCATGACCGACACCGCGCCCGATCACCTGATCGATTGGCAGGGCCAGGACTGGACCCCGCAGTCCGGCAAGGAAACCGGCCGCAAGGCGGCCCACCCGAACGCGCGCTTCACCGCGCCGGCCGCGCAATGCCCGTCCATCGACCCCGAATGGGAAAACCCCGCAGGCGTGGTCATCGACGCATTCATCTTCGGCGGCCGCCGCTCGACCACCGTGCCGCTGGTCACCGAAGCGCGCAACTGGGTCGAAGGCGTGTACATGGCCGCCACCATGGGCTCTGAAACCACCGCCGCCGCGGCTGGCCAGCAGGGCGTGGTACGCCGCGACCCGTTCGCCATGCTGCCATTCTGCGGCTACAACATGAGCGACTACTTCGGCCACTGGCTGAAGCTGGGCAAGCGCCTGCAGGCCGCTGGCGCCGTGCTGCCGCGCATTTACTGCGTCAACTGGTTCCGCAAGGGCCCCGACGGCAAGTTCGTGTGGCCCGGCTTTGGCGACAACATGCGCGTGCTGAAGTGGATGCTGGGCCGTATCGACGGCACCGCCGGCGGAGTCGACCAAGTGTTCGGCGTGTCGCCCACCTATCAAGACATCGACTGGACGGGCCTGGAATTCAGCCCCGACAAGTTCCAGCAGGTGATCTCGGTGGACGTTGCCTCGTGGCGCGATGAACTGGCGCTGCACGACACCTTGTTCCAGCAACTGGCCGAACGTCTGCCGGGCGAACTGCCCGACGTGAAGTCGTCCATCCAGAACCGCCTGGCCGCCTGAGGCGGGTCGCAGATCTGGCACCAGGTATCTGGCTCCCGTCAGGATGCCAGATACCGCTGTGTGCGAACGTCCTGCCAGACATCTTCCAGACCATCCGCCGCATCCCGGCGGTATTCCAGGCTCGAACGCCATGCCGCTCACCCCCGACGATCTACACCACATCCGCGACCAGACCCTGGCGCACTACAACGAACGCGCCGACAGCTTCGAGGCTGGCACGCGCGACCACGATGTCAGCCAGAATATCGCCGCGCTGCTGCGCCATTTGGCGGGCGAGCCTCCGTACGACATTCTGGACCTGGGTTGTGGCCCGGGCCGCGACTTGCAGGCCTTCACCGCGCTGGGCCACCGTGCGGTAGGGCTGGACGGTGCCAGCCGCTTTGTGGCCATGGCCCGGCAGGCATCGGGCTGCGAGGTGTGGCAGCAAGATCTGCTCGACTTGAATCTGCCCGCCAGCCGCTTCGACGGCATTTTCGCCAATGCAGTGCTTTTTCATGTGCCCGGCCAGGAATTGCCGCGCGTGCTGCGGCAACTGCATGGCGCCCTGCGTCCCGGCGGCGCGCTGTTCTGCTCCAATCCGCGCGGCGACAACCAGGAAGGCTGGAACCGCGGCCGCTACGGCGCTTATCACGACCTGGACGCCTGGCGCGCGCTGATGGACCAGGCCGGCTTTGACGAACTGGAACACTACTACCGGCCCGCCGGCCTACCGCGCGACCAGCAACCCTGGCTGGCCAGTGTCTGGCGGCCCCGGTCTTGAAGCGCGATGATTCAGCGCCGCCGCGTGTGCGGGGTTTTCAGCCCCAGGCCGGTCCGGCGGCGCGCATTCTGGTGCTGGGCTCGATGCCGGGCGTGGCGTCGCTGCGCCAACAGCAGTACTACGCGCATCCGCGCAATGCCTTCTGGCCGATTGCCGCAACCGTATTCGGCTTTGATGCCGGCGCCGACTATGCCGGGCGCATCGCGGCCCTGACGGGCGCCGGTATCGCGCTGTGGGATGTGTTGCAGGCCTGCGACCGGGCCGGCAGCCTGGATGCCGACATCGACGAATCCACGGCCGAGCCGAACGATTTCGACGCCTTCTTGCGCGCCCATCCCGGCATCGTGCGGGTGTGCTTCAACGGTGCCAAGGCGGCGGCCTTGTACCGTCGCCGCGTGCTGCCGCACCTGGCCGGCTTCGATGACCTGCAATACCTGGACTTGCCATCGACGAGCCCGGCCCATGCCGCCATGAGCCGGCAAGACAAACTGGCGGCCTGGCACCGGGCGCTGGCCGGCGCATGATCAGCGGCGCGAGCCGTTTTCAGGGCTCGACGGGCGGCAATTCGTCGGCGATCAGCGCCAGGCCGGCGCGCAGCAGGTGATCATAGCGGGCCCGTTCGGCCGCGATGGTGTCGGGCGTCCATTCATAGAAGCCCTGGCCGCTCTTCATGCCATGCCGGCCATCCTGCGCACGCTCGGCCAGGCAGCGTGCCGGGCGGTCGCTATTGCAAAACGACGGATACATGGTGGCGCCCGCGGCCGCGTGCACATCGATGCCGGCGTGGTCGCGCTGCAACACCGGCCCGGCCGCCAGAAAGCGGAAACCGAAGCCAAAGCGCACCGCCGCATCCACATCCTCGGGCGAGGCGATGCCACGGTCGATCAGGTCGAAGGCCTCGCGCGAGAGCGCATGCTGCAAGCGGTTGGCCAGGAAGCCGGGCAGGTCTTTGCGCACCTTCACGGGCACCATGCCGCAGCGGCGCATGAAGGCGATCAGCGCGTCGGCGCAGCGCATGTCGCTGGCCTCGCACAGCACCACTTCCACTAGCGGCACCAGGTGCGCGGGCATGAAGAAATGCAGGCCCAGCATGCGCGCGCGCGTGGCCAGGCCGTCGCCTATGGCGCCGATGGGAAAACTGGAACTGTTGCTGGCCAGGATGGCATGGGCGGGGGCGCGGCGCTCGAGTTCGGCGAACAGGGCCTGCTTCAGGTCCAGCCGTTCGGGAATGCACTCGATCACCAGGCCCACGCTGTTCCAGTCCACGGCATCCAGGCTGGCCACGGCCTGCACGCGGGCGGCGGCGTCGGCGTATCCGCCGGCCGCCAGGTTGTCGGCCACGCGCGCCGGCAGCGCCGCGGCGCGGGTGGTGTCGGGTTCGATCACGGTGGTGCGGCACAGCGCGCGCGCCAGTACGACCGCCACGTCGGCGCCCATGGTGCCACCGCCCACCACCACGGCGTGGGTCGAGGCCGGATTGGCCAGGGCAGGGTGCTGCGTCGTGCTCATGATGTCTCCTTCGATGGAATATGCGAGCCAGTGTAGAGAAGGACGTTTGATTGATGAATCAAATTCTTTGGATAGAATGATCAATAAACGAGATCAATGCAATGAAGATCAACCTGTCGATGCGCGATGTCGAAACCGTGCTGGTCCTGGGCCGCACGTTGAACTTCCGGCAGGCGGCGGTGCAACTGCATTTGTCGCAATCGGCACTGTCCACGCAGGTGCAGCGCATTGAAGACGCCTTGGGCGTGCGCCTGTTCGATCGCACCACCCGCACGGTGCGGTTGACCGCGGCGGGGCAGGTGTTCCTGCGGCAGGCCGCCAATTTGCAGGCGGCGTTTCGCGAAGCCATCGACGCGGTAGGCAGTATCGCCAGTGCCGAGCGGGGCACAGTGTCGGTGGCGGCCTTGCCGTCAGTAGCCGCGCGCCTGCTGCCGCGCGTGTTGATGGCCTTCCGGCAGGCTCACCCGCATGTGGTGCTGAAGGTGCACGATACCTTGTCGGGCCCGGCCTTCGACCTGGTGCGCGCGGGCGAGGTGGATTTCGCCATTACGGCGGCCGATCCGCAGCAGGCCGATCTGCACTATGTGCCCATGCTGTCCGACAGCTTCCTGCTGCTGATTCCGCAGGGCCATGCGCTGGCGCGCCGCAAAGGGCCCTTGCGCTGGGCGGACACGGTGGACGCGGCGCACGTGTCGATGGTGCATCCCAGCAGCGTGCGGCAGTACACCGAATGGGCTTTCCTGCAGAACCGCATCCGCTTCCAGCCGGCCTTCCAGGCCGAACACCTGACCACCATCGTGGCGATGGTGGAGTGCGGCTTTGGCGTGGCGGCGTTGCCGGCCATCGCGTCCGACGCGGTGGCGCACCCTGGCGTGGTCGAACGGCCGCTGGTGGCGCCGGTGGCCGAACGCTCGATCGGGCTGGTCACGGCCCGCCACCGCAGCCTGTCGCCGGCGGCCGCGGCGTTGCTGGACGTTTTGCACGCGCACCTGCCGGCGGTCAGGGCATAAGGCGCAAGGGCATAGGGCACGGCGCAAGGGCGCCGGCCCTGTCGGCGCTAGGGCTTGCCCGGCACGGTTTCGCGCGCGGCCGGGGCACGCAGGAAATCGAAATCGGCGCCCTGGTCGGCCTGGGTCACGCTCTGCAAATACAGTTTGTGATATCCACGCTCGCCTTGCGGACGCTGGATCGGCTGGGCGGCGGTGCGCTGCGCCAGTTCTTCGTCGCTGACCAGCAGCGCGATCTCGCGCCGCTGCACCGACAGGCGGATGCGGTCGCCGTTGCGCACATAGGCCAGCGGCCCGCCCACGGCGGCTTCGGGCGTGACGTGCAGAACGATGGTGCCGGCCGCCGTGCCGCTCATGCGGCCATCGGAAATGCGCACCATGTCCTTGACGCCGGCGCGCGCCAGCTTGAGCGGAATCGGCATATAGCCGGCTTCGGGCATGCCCGGGCCGCCCGTGGGGCCGATGCGCTTGAGCACCAGCACGTCGTCGGCCCGCACGTCCAGCGCATCGTCGTCGATGCGCTGGGCCATGTCTTCGGCGTCCTCGAACACCACGGCCCGGCCTTCATGTTCCATCAATTGGGGGTTGGCGGCCGACTGCTTGATGATGGCGCCGCCTGGCGCCAGGTTGCCGCGCAGCACGGCCAGGCCACCTGCCGGATAGATGGGCGAGGCGAATGGCCGGATCACGTCTTGCACGAAAGCCGCAGGGGCGGCGTCCAGCTCTTCGCCCAGCGTGCGGCCCGACACGGTCAGCGTATCCAGGTGCAGCAGCGGGCGCAGTTCGCGCAGCAGCGCCGGCATGCCGCCGGCCTTGTGGAAGTCTTCCATATAGTGCTGGCCCGAAGGCTTCAGGTCTACCAGCACCGGCGTTTCGCGGCTCAGGCGGTCCAGACCGGCCAGGTCGATATCGATGCCCAGCCGGCCGGCCATGGCCGTCAGGTGCACGATGCCGTTGGTGGAGCCTCCTATGGCCAGCAGCACGCGCAAGGCGTTCTCGAAGGCCTTGCCGGTCAGGATGCGATCGGGCGTCAGGCGGCTGGCCGCCATGGCGACGGCCGTGGTGCCGGTGCGTTCGGCCACGCGCACCCGGTCGGCCGTGACGGCCGGCGCCGACGCGCCGCCAAACACCATGATGCCCAGCGCTTCGGCCAGGCAGGCCATGGTGCTGGCCGTGCCCATGACCGAGCAGGTGCCCACGCTGGCAACCAACTGGTTGTTGACGTCGGCGACTTCGGCCGCGTCGATTTCGTCGGCGCGGTAACGGCCCCAGTAGCGGCGGCAATCGGTACAGGCGCCCACGCGTTCGCCGCGATGCGAGCCCGTCAGCATGGCGCCGGTCACCAGTTCGATGGCGGGCACGCCGGCCGAGGCGGCGCCCATCAACTGCGCCGGCACGGTTTTGTCGCAACCGCCGATCAGCACCACGGCGTCCATGGGCTGCGCCCGGATCATTTCCTCGGTGTCCATCGACATCAGGTTGCGCAGGTACATGCTGGTGGGCTGCGAAAAGCTCTCGTGCACCGAGATGGTGGGAAAGTCCACCGGCAGCCCGCCCGCCAGCATGACGCCGCGCTTGACCGCCTCGATCAGTTGCGGCGCATTGCCGTGGCAGGGGTTGTAGCTGCTGCCGGTATTGACAATGCCGATCACGGGGCGCGACAGCGCATCGTCGGTGTATCCCGCGCCCTTGATGAAGGCCTTGCGCAGAAACAGCGAAAAGCCAGTATCGCCATAGTTGGTCAAGCCTTTGCTCAGGCCGCTGGCCGACGCACTGGGAGGTTTCTTGGCAGCCATTGTAATTCCAATAATATTATTGATAATCTACGGTGCGCATCATATCCGGCGTGCGCATGCGCGTGCAAGTGCGGGGCTACGCACGCGCTTCTTCCCTACACTCTGTGCGGCATCGATGAGCCGGGCGCCAGATTGACCCGAATAACCATCCCGGCCAGGAGACACATATGCATTCCTTCAGCAAGCCTACGCCCGCGCGCCGCGCTTTTCTGGCATCCGCCCTGGCATTGTGCGCCGGCCTTGCCGCGCACGCCGCACCCGCACCCGCGGCGGCCGCGTATCCCGAGCGCGCGGTGCGGCTGGTGGTGCCGTATCCGCCCGGCGGCGCCACCGATGTCATCGGCCGGGTGCTGGCCCAGGAACTGTCGAACTCGCTGGGCCAGCAGTTCGTGGTCGAGAACCGTGCCGGCGCCGCCGGCAATATCGGCGCCGACCAGGTGGCAAAGTCCGACGCCGACGGCTATACCTTGCTGATGGGCGCGTTGACCAGCCATTCGATCAACGCCGAGCTCTACAAGGGCAAGGTGCCCTACGATATCGAAAAGAGTTTTGCCCCTGTATCTATCGTGGGCACGGTGCCGCTGGTGTTCGTGGTGCATCCGTCGGTGCAGGCCAAGTCGCTGCAGGAATTCATTGCCTTGGCCAAGTCGCGCCCGGGCTACCTGACGATGGCGTCGGCCGGCAATGGTTCGCCCCAGCACCTGGCTGCCGAGATGTTCAAGAGCATGGCGGGCGTGGATGTGCTGCATGTGCCCTACAAGGGCAGCGGCCCGGCCATGACCGACCTGATGGGCGGGCAGGTGCTGAGCATGATCGAGACGGTGCCGGCGGCCCAGGGCCACGTCAAGGCAGGCAAGCTGCGCGCCTTGGCCGTGACCTCGGACCAGCGTGCCGAAGCCTTGCCCGACGTACCCACCACGGCCGAAGCGGGGCTGGCCAACTTCCAGGTCAGTTCCATGTTCGGCATCGTGGCGCCGGCCGGCACGCCGGCCCCGGTGCTGGAAAAGCTCAATGGCGCGCTCAAGGAGATCATGGCCAAGCCCCAGGTCCGAGCGGCGCTGCTGAACCAGGGGGCCGTGGCAACCTGGACCACGCCGGCCGATGCCGCCGCGCGCATCGCGGCCGAGCGCGCCAAATGGGCCCAGGTCATCAAGGACGCCGGCGTCAAGGCCGAGTAAGGCCCCATGGCGGCAGCACGCCGCCCGGTTCTACAATGTGCGGCCACGATGGCACATCACGGAATAGGGCGGCGGGATGAACAACACCTTGCTCAAGGGTCTGGCGGTCATCGAGCTGCTGGCCCACAGCGAACGGCCGTTGGCCTTGACCGAGATCGCCGTGGCCTCGGGCCTGGCCAAGAGCAATGTGCACCGGCTGCTGCAGGCCTTGCTCGAAACGCGTTATGTCGTGCGCGACGAAGGCACCGGGCGCTACACCGGCTCCATCAAGCTGTGGGAACTGGGGTCGGCCGTGCTGGGCAAGCTCGACTTGCGCACGCATGCCGAGCACATCATGGAAACGCTGCTCGATCACACCCGGGAAACCGTGCATCTGTCGGTGCTGGACGGCATGGAAGTGGTGTACGTGCACAAGCTCGACAGTCCCAATCCGGTCCGGGCCTATACCCAGATCGGCGGACGCGCGCAGGCCTATTGCGTGGCCACGGGCAAGGCCATGCTGGCTTTTCGCGCCGAGCCGGTGCTGCAGCGCGTGGCGCGGCAACTGCACCCCTATACCGCCCGCACGCATACCGACCCGGCCAGGTTCCTGCAGGAAATGCGGCGCGTGCGCGCGCAGGGCTATGCCGTCAATCGCGGCGAATGGAATGAAAACGTCTACGGCGTGGCGGCCCCGATCCGCGACGCCAGCGGCCGGATCGTGGCGGCATTGGGCTTGTCCGGCCCGCAGGAGCGCCTGAAGCCGGCGCGTATCAAGGAATTCGCCGGCCAGGTGGCCGAGGCGGCCGCACAAATATCGGATAGCCTGGGTTGGCGCCAGCCGGCCTGGAGCGCATAGGCGCCGGCGCGCGGCACCGGGCGCCGTTCCAGAATATGGAACTTTTGTTATCCAAAACGTAATTCGCCTACGATGGCGCCTGTTCTGGCCACTCTTGCGTATCACTATGTCCCAATCCGATTTTCCTGCCGCGCAACCCCTGGCGGGTGTGCGCGTGGTCGAGTTCTGTTCCACCGCGGCCGGCCCGTTTGCCGCCTTGTTGCTGGCCGACATGGGGGCCGACGTCATCAAGGTCGAGCCGCCCACCGGCGACGGGTTGCGGCTATGGCCGCCGCTGTCCGAGGGCTATAGCGAGAATTTCGCTTCGCTCAACCGCAACAAGCGCTCCGTGGTGCTGGACCTGAAGGCCCCGGCCGACCTGGCGCTGGCGCGCCAGTTGATCCTGGATGCGGATGTCGTGATCGAGAACAATCGCCCCGGCGTCATGGACAGGCTGGGGTTGGGGTATGCCAGTTTTGCCGACGAGCATCCGCGCTTGCTGTATTGCTCGATCTCGGCCTACGGCCAGTCGGGGCCGCGCTCGTCCGAAGGCGGTTTCGACCTGACCATCCAGGCCGCCGCCGGCGTCATGAGTGTCACGGGCGAAGCGGGCGGTGCGCCGGTCAAGTGCGGCGTGCCGCTGTCTGATTTCGCCTCGGGGCTATATGCGGCCTATTCCATCGCCGCGGCGCTGGCCAGTGTGCGGGCCGGCGGGAAGGGCGCGCATATCGACGTGCCGATGTTCGGCTGCACGCTGGGCGTGGCCGCCTTGCAGACCAGCGAATACTTCGGCAACCGCCGCAGCCCGGCCAAGCTGGGTTCGGCCCATCCGCGCAATGCGCCCTACCAGGCGTTTCGCGCCGCCGATGGTTACTTCGCCATTGCCGCCGGCAACCAGAAGCTGTGGCTATCGGTGTGCGATGTGGTCGGCATGCCAGAACTGGCGCAGGACACGCGCTTCGGCACCACCGTCGACCGTGCGCGCCACCAGGAAGCGCTGCGCGACCTGCTGGAACAAACCTTTACCACTCGCCCGGTAGACCACTGGATCGACGCTTTCATGCGGGCTGGCGTGCCGCACGCGCGCATCAACGACTACGCTGCCGCGTTGGCCGACCCCCAGACCGTGCACATGCAATGGGTGCAACCGCTGACGCTGCCGGGCGGGGTACAGACCCGCACCTTCGTCTCGCCTATCCGCATGAACGGGCAGGGCTTTCCCATTCGGCGCGCACCTCCCGCCTTGGGAGAACACACGGCCGAAGTGCGGGCGGCCTACGCGCCAGGCGCCGGCCAGCCGGAACAGGCATGACGGCCGCCCTGAAAATAACGCGCGATGGCGCGGTATGGACCCTGACACTGGGCCGGCCCGATAAAGGCAATGCCTTGTCGGCCGGGCTCGTGCAGGCGCTGGCCGCCGAAGTCGACGCCGCGCTCGCCGACGGCGGCGTACGCCTGCTGGTCCTGGAAGGCGAGGGCCGGCACTTCTGCACCGGCTTCGATCTGGCGAACCTGGACCTTGAAACCGACGATACGCTGCTGGCGCGATTTACCCGCGTTGAACTGTTGTTGCAGGCCTTGTATGGCGCGCCTTTCATGACCCTGGCCATTGCCCATGGGCGCACCATGGGGGCGGGAGCCGATCTGTTCTGCGCCTGCGCCGAGCGCTGGGTGGCCGGCCAGGCGTCGTTCGCCTTTCCCGGGGCGGCTTTCGGCCTGGTGCTGGGCACTGCGCGGCTGGCCGACCGGGTCGGTGCCGCGCACGCCAGCGCCTGGATCGAAGGCGGCCTGTCGGTCGATGGCGCGGCGGCGCTGCAAGCCGGCCTGGCGACGCGGCAACTGGATAAGGCCGGGCTGGATGCGGCCCGCGGCGAACTGAAGGCCCGCGTGCTGCGCCTGGATGCGACAACCGGCCGCGCCATTCATCAGGCGATCGGCGCGGTGCGGCGTCCGCGCGGCGATGCCGGCGATGCGCACGACCTGGCGCGGCTGGTGCGTTCCGCCGCGCGGCCGGGCCTGCGTGACCGCATCGCCGCCTACCGCGCCGCGCAACTGGGCAAATAGTCGGGCCGCGATCGGTCGGGCCACGATCGGTCGGGCCGCGCAAGGCCGGTCAGCCTCGGCCCTGGCGCACCAGTTGCGCGCCTTTCTCGCCGATCAGGATGGCGGCCGCGTTGGTGTTGGCCGATACCATCGACGGCATGACCGACGCATCGATGACGCGCAGGCGGTCTACTCCCTGCACGCGCAGCGCCGGGTCCACCACCGCGCCCGCGTCGGTGCCCATGCGGCAGGTGCCCGACACGTGGAACACCGTGCCGCCGCGCTGGCGGGCGAAGTCGGCCAGTTCCTGGTCGCTGCGCAGGGCTTCGCCCGGCATGTATTCCGGGCCGGCAATGTATGAGCGAAAGGCCGGCTGACGGTGGATGTCGCGCAGCATGCGCAGCCCCGCCACCAGCACTTTGATGTCTTGCGGTTCGGTCAGGTAATTGGACACGATGCGCGGCGGCTGCAGCGGATCGGCCGAGCGGATCTCGACGGTGCCGCGCGAATCGGGCCGGCACTGGGTGGCCGACGCGGAGAACCCCGAAAACCGGTGCAGTGGGTCGCCGGGCTTGTCCACCGATAGCGGCATCACGTTGAACAGCACATCGGCGCGGCCGTCGCGCGCATGTTCCGTGCATACCATGCCGCCCACCTGGCCGGCGCCCACCGTCAAGGGGCCATCCTGGCCGA
>DASPIV010000102.1:0-8637 GCA_035628955.1 Bordetella sp. | reverse complement strand
CACGCCGTCTTTGGTGCGGCCATAAGCCAGCGAGAGTTTCACCACTTCGAAGTCATATGCGGCGCCCAGGATGAACTGCTGGGGTTGCGGCTGGCTCGGCGCGCGGAATTGCTGGTCATACGTGAACGCCACTTGCAGCGGGCCGCTGTTATAGCGCAAGCCGGCCGTAATGGCGCGGTTGTTGTCGTCTTCTTCAAAGCCGGTGGGGCCTTCGACGTCATCGGTCGAGAACGAATAGCCGATACCACCCTGGAAGCCGCTCCAGCTGGGGGTTTGATACATCACCATGTTGTCATAGCGAACCGTATCGGCCGCGCTGAACGCCGAACCCATGGACGAGTTCAGGAAGCTGAGCGAGAACGGATCGATATCGGTGAAGTACTTCGACGCGATGTTGGTCTGGCGGCCCAGGTCCAGGCGGCCGAACGAGTCGTGGTTCAGGCCAATGGTGGCTTGACGGCCAAACAGGCGATCGCCCTGCTTGCTGTTGCCGTTGCTGGCGCCAAACCCGCTTTCCAGCACGAAGATCGCCGACAGGCCATCGCCCAGATCTTCGGTACCACGCAGGCCCCAACGCGATCCGCTCTGGATGCCATCGGTCATGCCGATGCGGGATTGATAGTCGCCACCATACTGACCGCGATTGGCGTCTTGGGTACCGACCTTACCGCGTTGATAGGTGATCCCGACGTCAATCAAGCCGTACAAGGTCACCGACGTTTCTGCAGCCGCGGTGCCGCCGATGCCGGCAAGAATTGCGCCGACGAGCAAGGTTTTTGTTAGTTTCATTTCCTCATCCCGATCAAGAGTGAAAGCCGCCTGTCTCCACCCGCGGAGACAGTTCGAACCCATACGTTAGGGAATGCTGATGTTTCCACCAAAACGAGGGACTACATGAGGAATCAAAAATTTTCCAACCTGAGCGCAAATAGTGCCTTTTCCCTATGAAGAAACATTTACGCACAAAACATATAGTTACTTAATACACTTCTGTTCACAGCGTATTTATGGCGTGCCAACAACACGAGGCGCGGTGCTTACCGGCGGCACACCTGCGCAGGGCCCTGTCGATTTGTATGTATGCATTTGATTTTTTAACCAGGGGCGCAACGGTTGGGATTGTTTTAATACATCCGGGCAATATTTGTCCAGGTATAACAAATCTAGGTACAAAAAAGCCGCCTCGGTGAACTGCACCCCAAAGGTTGGATCAATGTCCAACTTTTGGGGTGCAGTTCACCGAGGCGGCTTTGGAAAGCGGGCGGACAAGCCGCCTGCCCCGGTATTACATGTTGTCGATCATGACCTGGCCGAAGCCCGAGCACGATACCTGGGTAGCGCCTTCCAGCAAACGGGCGAAGTCGTACGTCACCTGCTTGGACAGGATGGACTTTTCCATGCTGGAAATGATCAGGTCGGCCGCTTCGGTCCAGCCCATGTGGCGCAGCATCATTTCGGCCGACAGAATCTCGGAACCGGGATTGACGTAGTCTTTGCCGGCATATTTGGGCGCGGTGCCGTGGGTGGCTTCGAACATGGCCACCGAGTCGGACAGGTTGGCGCCCGGGGCGATCCCGATGCCACCGACCTGCGCAGCCAGGGCGTCCGAAATGTAGTCGCCGTTCAGGTTCAGCGTGGCAATGACGTCGTATTCGGCCGGCCGCAACAGGATCTGCTGCAAGAACGCGTCGGCGATGGAATCCTTGACGATGATCTCGCGACCGGTCTTGGGATTCTTGAACTTGCACCACGGGCCGCCGTCGATCAGCTGGGCGCCGAATTCTTTCTGGGCCAGCTCATAGCCCCAGTCGCGGAAGCCACCTTCGGTGAACTTCATGATGTTGCCCTTGTGCACCAGCGTAACCGAAGCGCGGTCGTTGTCGATGGCGTACTGGATGGCCTTGCGCACCAGGCGCTCGGTGCCTTCGCGCGACACCGGCTTGATGCCGATCGACGAAGTGTTCGGGAAACGGATTTTCGTCACGCCCAGCTTGGTCTGCAGGAACTGGATCAGTTCCTTGGCCTGCTCGGTTTCAGCCTGGTATTCGATGCCGGCGTAGATGTCTTCGGAGTTCTCGCGGAAAATGACCATATCGGTCTTTTCGGGTTCGCGCACGGGCGAGGGCACGCCCTTGAAGTAGCGCACCGGGCGCAGGCAGACGTACAGGTCGAGTTGCTGGCGCAGCGCGACGTTCAGCGAACGGATGCCGCCGCCCACCGGGGTCGTCAGGGGGCCCTTGATAGATACCACGTAGTCTTTCACGACGTCGAGGGTTTCTTCGGGCAGCCAGACATCGGGGCCGTATACCTTGGTGGCCTTCTCGCCGGCATAGACTTCCATCCAGTGGATCTTGCGCTTGCCGCCGTAGGCCTTCTGTACGGCTGCGTCCACGACCTTGATCATGACGGGGGTGATGTCGGCGCCGGTGCCGTCACCCTCGATGTAAGGCACGATGGCCTGCTCGGGCACGTTCAGCGAGAAATCGGCATTGACCGTGATTTTCTGGCCCCCTGCGGGAACCTTGATATGTTGGTAGGACATGAATGCTCCAGTTGCTCCGGGTGGTTTTGCGCGCTCGCCTGGCCGGGGCACGGCGGCAGGCGGGAAAGTCCCGAAGCTACCGGGCCGGATGGCGGACAACCCCCAATTCTATCCCGCATTCCGGCGCCGCGTCCGCCGGGCATGGCCAGGGGGCGTAAAATGGCAGCCTGTCGTTCGCATTTATCAGCCGTTGCGCCCATGTTCAACCCTTCCCGCGACCAAGTCCGCGAGTTCTTCATCCAGGCTTGGCGCAAGCACCGCGCCGCCGAAGTCCTGACGCCGCTCGAGTCCATGGCGCTAGACTGGGTCATCGAGCATCCGGAATACCATGGCGACCTTGAACACCCCGAGGCCATGACGGCCGAATATCCGGTAGAGCACGGCCGCACCAACCCCTTCCTGCACTTGTCGATGCACCTGGCGATTGCCGAGCAATTGTCCATCGACCACCCGCGCGGCATCCGCGCCGCCTACCAGAAGCTGGTGGGCCGCAGCGATGCCCATCATGCCGCCCACGAAATCATGGAATGCCTGGGCCAGGTGGTCTGGGAAGCGCAGCGGCTGGGTACCCCGCTGGACAGCGACGCCTATATCGAGCTGATCCGCCAGCGCGCCGAGCGCTAGCCCGCAGCAAAAAAAGTCCCGCTCAGCGGGACTTTTTTTCGTGAGCGGCCAGGCCGGCAGTTACCTGCGCACGCCCAGGTCGCTGGGCTGGGCGGCCAGCCAAGCGGCCACGTGTTCGATGTCCTGGTCGGACAACTGCGCGGCAAAGGCCCCCATGATGGGGTTCTTGCGGGTATTCGACGAGGCCGGCGCACCGGCCGCGCCGCGCTTGTACGACTTCAGCGCCTGCACTAGGTAATCGGCATGCTGGCCGGCCAGGATCGGGTAGGACGGATCGACCGCGGTCTTGGCATCGGCGCCATGGCACGAGGCACAGTTGAATTTGTCGAAAACCGCCTTGCCGGCGGCCAGGTCTTGCGCCTGCGCAGCGCAGCCGGCAGCAGCCAGGATGGCGCCCGCGAGGGTAAGCGTATAGCGTTTCATGGTTTGCCCTCGCATCACTTGAGATTGGAGTAGTACGCGGCCAGGTCGGCAATGTCCTGGTCGCTCAGGCTACCGGCAATGGCATCCATGGTGGGATGACTGCGCGAGCCTTTCTTGTACTCGAGGAGGGCCGCTTCGATGTACTTGGCATTTTGCCCAGCGATCATCGGAACGTGGTACAGCTCGGGGAAACTGGCTTTGTAGCCCGGAATGCCATGGCAACCGATGCACATGGAGACTTTGTCGCGGGCGTTCTGGACGTTGCCGACCGGCGCTGCATCAGCGGCGGCCGCCTGACCAGCGACCGAACAGGACGCCACCATGGCCAGCGCGGACAGAGAGGTTCTCAACTTCATTGGAATGGCTCTTGGTAAGGCTGAAAACTGGACGAGGGATGAGCGCCGGGTCTGTGCCCAGCTAACAAAACCCTGCGATTGTACGATAATTGTTGCCAAGCCCACCCAACCCATGCGCGGCCTGCCCGCGCTTCACTAGTCCACCCACCGCCCATGTCCGCTGCCCAGAGTCCTGCCGCATCCCGCTTCGAAGGAACCGACCGCTATGTCGCCACCGACGATCTGAAACTAGCTGTCCATGCCGCGCTGGCCCTGCAGCGGCCCTTGCTGATCAAGGGCGAGCCGGGTACGGGCAAGACCATGCTGGCCGAAGAAGTGGCCCTGGCGCTGGGCCGGCCGCTGCTGCAATGGCATATCAAGTCCACCACCAAGGCGCACCAGGGACTGTACGAATACGACGCTGTATCGCGCCTGCGCGATTCGCAGCTGGGCGACGAAAAAGTACGCGACATCCGCAACTACATCGTGCCGGGCACGCTGTGGCAGGCATTCGACTCCCCCGAACCGGTGGTATTGCTGATCGATGAAATCGACAAGGCCGACATCGAATTTCCGAACGACCTGCTGCGCGAACTCGACCGCATGGAATTCCATGTGTATGAAACGCGCCAGACCATCGCGGCACGCCATCGGCCGCTGGTCATCATTACGTCGAACAACGAGAAAGACCTGCCCGATGCGTTCTTGCGGCGCTGCTTCTTCCATTACATCCGCTTCCCCGACCGCGACACCATGCGCGATATCGTCGGCGTGCATTTTCCCGACCTGAAGCAAGACGTGCTGCGGGCCGCGCTGGACACGTTCTTCGCCCTGCGCGAAGCGCCCGGGCTGAAGAAAAAGCCCTCTACATCCGAACTGCTGGACTGGCTGCGGCTGCTGCTGGCCGAGGGCGCCACGGCGGATCAGATCGATGCCCATGCCGCCGCCTCGGTACCCATGATGGCCGGCGCGCTGCTCAAGAATGAGCAAGATGTGCAGTTGCTGGAGCGCCTGGCCGCCATGACGCGCGGCAACGTACGGCGCTGACCCTCTGCCAGCCACCATGCTGATCGATTTTTTCTACCACCTGCGCGCCCATAAACTGCCGGTCTCGGTCAAGGAATACCTGACCCTGCTCGACGCATTGCGCCACCATGTAATGGCGCCCACATTAGACGACTTCTATTACCTGGCACGGGCCGCATTGGTAAAAGACGAGTCGCTGTACGACCGCTACGACGCGGCTTTCGGCTCGTACTACCGGGGCATCGAGGCCGCCCTGCCCGCCGGCAAGGAAATTCCGCTCGACTGGCTGATCAAGCAGTTCGAAAAAAACCTGACCGCCGAAGAAAAGGCCGCCATCGAGCGGCACGGCTGGGACAAGCTGATGGAATTGTTCAAGCAGCGCCTGGAAGAACAGAAAGAACGCCACGCGGGCGGCAGCAAATGGATCGGCACCGGCGGCACCTCGCCTTTCGGCAATAGCGGCTACCACCCCGAAGGCATTCGCGTGGGCGGCGATTCGGCCGGCAACCGCAGCGCGGTCAAGGTGTGGGACATGCGCCAGTTCCGCGACTACGACGACCAGCTTGAACTGGGTATACGCAATTTCAAGGTAGCGCTGCGCCGCCTGCGGCGGTTCGCCCGCGAAGGCGCCGAACTGGAGCTGGACCTGGACGACACCATCGCCAG
The DNA here is from genome assembly GCA_035628955.1 of Bordetella sp. Classification (GTDB taxonomy): domain Bacteria; phylum Pseudomonadota; class Gammaproteobacteria; order Burkholderiales; family Burkholderiaceae_B; genus Bordetella_A. The sequence goes on along the minus strand of DASPIV010000102.1, from coordinate 3,021 downwards.
CACCGCGCGCAATGCCGGCCACCTGGACCTGCGCCTGGTACCGGAACGCCACAATACGGTCAAGGTACTGATGTTGCTGGATGTGGGCGGCAGCATGGACGACCACATCGCGCGGGTCGAAGAATTGTTTTCGGCCGCCCGCAGCGAGTTTCGCAACCTGGATGTCTATTACTTCCACAACTGCCCATACGAAAGCCTGTGGCAAAGCAACAATCGGCGCCAGAACGAACGCTTCGACACCTGGGACGTGCTGCGCAAGTACAACCCCGACTGGCGCCTGATCATCGTAGGCGACGCCACCATGAGCCCGTACGAGATACTGCAGCCCGGCGGCTCGGTCGAGCACTACAACAAAGAACCCGGCGCCGTATGGCTGCGCCGGCTGCTGGACGCCTGGCCCAAGGCAGCGTGGCTCAATCCCGAACCCACGGCGTCGTGGCAATACCGGCAATCGATCGCGCTGCTGCGCGACATCATGCAGCAGCGCATGTATCCGGTTACGGTGGCAGGCCTGGAACAGGCCATGCGCCTGCTGTCGAAGTAAGGAGTGGCCGGCGAGGTGCGGCCGGAATCAGCCGTCGACCGGTTCGGCCGGCATGTCCAGCGTCAGTTGGTAGAACGCCAGGTCCAGCCAGCGGCCGAACTTGAAACCCGCCTGCCGGATGGTGCCGGCGTGCACGAAGCCCAGCTTCTCGTGCAGCCGGATACTGCCTGTATTGGCGGCATCGATGCTGCCGACCAGCACATGCACCTGGCGCTGGTGTGCCCTGTTGATCAGGATGCGCATCAGCGCCTCGCCCAGGCCCCGGCCTCGGAAGCGGGCATCGATATAGACCGAATGCTCAAACGTGTACTTATTGGCCGGATAGGCGCGAAACACACCATAACTGGCAAACCCCATCAGTTCGCCCGCCGCGTTTTCCAGCCCCACTACCGGAAAGCCGCCCGCTTCCTTGGCCTGGAACCAGCCCTGCATCGACGCCAGCGTCCTCGGCCGGTAGTCATACAGGGCCGTGGAGGTCAGGATGGCGTCGTTGAAAATCGCCAGGATCGCCCCGGCATGCCGCGCATGCGTGCATTCGACCAGGGTCGCATCGGTAGGTACGGCGTATTGCGGAGGCGCGTCATGAGAGGTCATGGCGGCGATTGTAGTGAAGATCGCCCCTAGGCTGCCCGCGTCCGCGCCTGCTGCACGTCGAAATGCGTCTGCGGCCCTGGACAGCGGCGCCAGGAAATATCGTCGCCGTCCATATCCAGGTCGAACAGCTCATTGGCCGCCGGCGATTGGCGCCGTTGCGTGGCCAGGCCTTCCATTTCCAGCACATGTCCGGCAAAGCCGCGCGGCGAGCCCGCGCATTCGGCGAAATAGCGCTGGGCCGGCACGTCCACCACATAAGTAGTCAGGTCATGGCCCAGGATAGCGACGAACTGGCCGTCATCGCTGGCGTAGGCGTAGCGGAAACGCCCTTTGATGCGGTCCTGGCTAAGCGGTGCGCCCATCAACTGGGACAGAGCGCGCGTGACGAGATCGGTCAACATGGCCGTCGTTCCTCCGGTCGGGTTGGGGGCCGGCACAGGGCAGCCGGCCATAAACGCGCGAGCGACACGCCCCCTGGAGCCACGGGGCCCGGCAAGGCGCAAGACGGAAACCCGCTGCGGGTTATCGCGCATTCCGTCTGGAACAGCTCTGTTTTCAACAGCTTACACCCACGATGGGAGGCGGTTCAAATAGGAACCATCTGACGCGTATACACTCCAACGACATTCGCCCGCTACATGGATACTTGCCATGCGTCTTTCGCTTTCGGGGCTGTCGGCCCGTTTGAATGCCCTGCTGATCACCTCTTTCCTGGCCTTCCAGGCCGGCGCCGCCCCTGTTCCGGCGGGGGTGACCGAGGTCGCCTCGGTCGAGGGCATCACCGAATACCGGCTGGCCAACGGGCTGCGCGTGCTGCTGGCACCCGACGCCTCCAAGCCCACCACCACCGTCAACATGACGTACCTGGTTGGCTCGCGCCAGGAAAACTACGGCCAGACCGGCATGGCGCACCTGCTCGAGCACATGCTGTTCAAGGGCACCCCCACGATACGCAATGCGCTGGGCGAGTTCTCGCGGCGCGGACTGCAAGCCAATGGCTCTACCTCGTCCGACCGCACCAACTACTTCGCCAGTTTCGCCGCCGACCCCGACACGCTGAAGTGGTACTTGGGCTGGCAGGCCGACGCCATGGTCAATTCGCTGATCGCCAAAGAAGACCTCGACTCCGAAATGACCGTGGTGCGCAACGAAATGGAAAGCGGCGAGAACAATCCATTTCGCGTGCTGATGCAGAAAATGCAGGCCACTGCCTACCAATGGCACAACTACGGCAAAAGCACCATCGGCGCGCGTTCCGACGTCGAAAACGTCGACGTCGCCCAATTGCGCGAGTTCTATCATCGGTATTACCAGCCCGATAACGCCGTACTGATCGTGGCCGGCAAATTCGACCCTCAGACCACGCTGGATGCCATCCAGGCCACGCTGGGCAAGCTGCCCAGGCCGCAACGCACCCTGCCGCCCGAATACACCGTCGAGCCCATCCAGGATGGCGAACGCGCCATCACCCTGCGCCGGGCTGGCGGCACTCCCCTGGTGGCCGCCATGTACCACATTCCGGCCGCCGGCAGCCTGGACTACGTGCCGTTCGACCTGGCCACCACCATCCTGGCCGACACGCCCTCGGGGCGGCTGTACCACGCACTGGTGCCCACCAAGCTGGCCACCGACGTGTTCGGTTTCACGATGGACCAGCTCGACCCCGGTGTAGCCATGTTCGGCGCGCAGTTGCAGCCCGGCATGGACCAGGACAAAGCGCTGCAGGTACTGACGTCCACTCTGGAATCGCTCACCGGCAAGCCCTTCACCCAGGCAGAACTCGACCGCGCCCGCAGCAAGTGGCTGACGGCGTGGCAGCAGGTGTATTCCGACCCGGAAAAAATCGGCGTGGCGCTGTCCGAAGCCATTGCGGGCGGAGACTG
>DASPIV010000101.1:0-3173 GCA_035628955.1 Bordetella sp. | reverse complement strand
GTATTGACGCGATGGGCCTTGTCGCCTGGATTGATGCGCTCGGGGCTGTAGCCAGCGTAGAAGTCCACGTTGAACTTCAGGCCCGATACCCGCTCGAGTACCGGCACGCAGTCTTCTTCGGTGGCGCCCGGGTACACGGTGGATTCGTAGATGACGATATCGCCGCGCTTGAGCACCGCGCCGATGGTCTCGCTGGCCTTGATCAGCGGCGTCAGGTCGGGCTGCTTGTAGTCGTCGATCGGCGTGGGCACGGTAACGATGTACACATTGGCCTTGGCCAGGTCGGCCCGGTCGGCGGTATAGCTCAGGTGCCTGGCCTGCGCCAGTTCGGCGTCGTCGACTTCCAGCGTATGGTCATGCCCGGCCTTCAGGGCATCGATGCGCTTGGTATTGATGTCGAAGCCAATGACCGATCGCTTCTTGCCGAACTCCACGGCCAGCGGCAGCCCGACATAGCCCAGGCCCACTACGGCAAGTTTTACTTCATCGATACGCAAGATAGCTCTCCCTTTGCCGTGCTACGGTCACGGCATTTTAAGTAGGAACGGGGAATTGTAACAACGCCCCCTCGACCCGTCGCGAGGGCCGTCCGGCAGGATGTTCAGTGGGTGCGCGGCAGCAGCAGCCAGCCCGGGCGCCGCCAGGACACCAGCCGCACATACAGCCAGATGTACGCCGCGGCGAACACCGCCAGGCTCAGGCTGAGGATCCAGGCGTTGTCCCACCAGATGGTGGCCGGCACCAGGCCGATCAACGCCAGCACCCACATGTAAGGCGAGGCCAGTGCATTGCACAGCGCCGGCACCGCATGACGGCGGCCACGGCTGAAGGTCACGCGCACCAGCCGCCGGAACACCAGTTGATGCAGGTGCAGGGCATCGGGCTGGTCGACCGGCACGCCGCGTTTGAAACGGCGCCGCCAGATGGAAAAACCGGTTTCGAAGACGGGGTAGAACAGCACCGCCAGCGCATAGAACGGCGAGACCGACGGATTGCGCACCACCAGCAGCACGGCCAGCTCGGCCAGCATGAAACCCAGGAAGTACGCGCCGCCGTCGCCCAGGAACACCCGGCCGAACGGAAAATTCCAGACCAGGAAACCCAGCGTAGCCGACGCCAGCGCCGCGGCAATCATGGAAATAGGCAGGTCGCCCACTTGCAGCGCCACCAGTGCGATGGACACGGCCATCAGCGTGGCCACCATGCCCGCCAGGCCGTTCATGCCATCGACGATGTTCAGCGCATGGGTACAGCCGCCGACAGCGAACATGGTGAACAACAGCGACACGGGCCAGAACGACAACACCCAATCGACCGGAGCGATGCCCACGCGGCTGACCCCGCCCAGCAGCCACCATGCAATGGCAGCCGACAGGAAAGCGGCCAGCAGGCGCTTGCTGGCACCGATGTCTTTGGTGATGTCTTCAAGCAGGCCGGCCACGAACACGGGCATCACGGCCACGAACAATGCCGGCCACAACCAGGTCAGGGTCATGTTGCTGGGGCCGAGCACCAGCAGGCCCGCCAGCGAGCCGGCCAGCACCGCCAGGCCGCCCACGCGGGGCGTGGCACGTGTATGCGAGGCTTGCGGCTTGCTCAAGTCGCTGTCGCCGGTAAAGGCGCCATGCCAGCGTTCCGACGCCACGATGAGCCCCCCCACCGTGAACGCCACCACGCAGATGTACAGCCAGGTCACGGAAGCACCTTAGTTGGGTCGAATTTCATGAAGCACATCATTATCGAGAGTGCGTGTAACTGTCTTATATGCGAGACCTAAACAAGTGCAAGTCGGCCACACAGAACGTAACCGCGCATATTGCCGTTCGCGCGCAAGCGCGAGCACAGAAAACCATTGTAATTGTTTCCCTGGCGTTGCAACGGTCATATTCAAGGGTAAACACTAGCCGCGAACTTCCCGCCGGGCCGCTTCGCGTACGCAGCCCTCGCCACGGAATTATCAGGGACGCATTGAATCGGTCGAAAAAAAGCCCGAGATCTTGCGATCTCGGGCTAAATCCACCAAAGGAGGAGGGTGGAGGAGACAACCGGGGCATGTTGGGGTGAACACTGCGATATCGCTACCGGGTTCTACCGCTACGCAACCGGGGTTAGGCACCGCGCCGACTGCGTTTCAACATCCATGAACGAATCATAGCCCATTCATTTGTGCGATGCAAGATTTTTTTTGCGGCGGATCCAGGCGGCTGGCGGATGTTGCGGTTTTGCCGCAACGCCTCGATGGAAGTGGCGCGAATACTGGCCATCGCGCGGCAGAGGGTTTTCTCCGAAAGGGTAAACCCTTGCGGGCTTACCCTATATTTTTCAACCACTTAGCTCGGCTGCGTGGAGGTGATCCAGCTCTTGCGCGGGCCACGATGGTGCAATGCACCATCGTGTGCACCATGCTGGCGCGGCGGTTCAGATCCAATAAGCCGTCGAGGTCATCACCCGCGACATCGCCCGCATCGCGCCGCGCACCGGGGCCGGCAGCGGCACGCCGCCGGCATCTTCGGCGCTGGCGCGGTGCTGGGCCTCGTCCTCTTTCATCTGGCGCACGATCTGGCGCGAACGCTCGTCTGCATCAGGCAGGCTGCGCAGGTGGCCGTCCAGGTGCGCCTCGACCTGGCGTTCGGTCTCCGCCATGAAGCCCAGATTGCGCGGCGTGCCGGCGCGGCTGGCCAGCACCCCCAGCGCGAACGAGCCGGCATACCACAATGGATTGAGCAGGCTCGGACGGCTGCCCAGTTCCTCCAGGCGCTGCGCGCACCAGGCCAGGTGGTCCACCTCTTCGGCTGCGGCGCGGCGCAGCAGGTCGCGCGTGGGCGCTTCGCGGCAGGCTGCCGCCTGGCCGCGATACAGGGCCTGGGCGCATACCTCGCCCACATGGTTGACGCGCATCAGCCCGGCGGCATGGCGCTTCTGCTGGTCGGTCAAGGGCTGGGCCGGGTCGGCGGCCCGCGCCGGATAAGGCCGCGACGACGCGGCCGCGCCCGACAACACGCGCAACGCGCGGTCCACTTCCGCGAACAGCGGATCGAGCGGGCCGCGCCGGCGTGCAAACGGCGCCGGGCCGGCAGGTGAGGAAGCGACGGACATGGCGGGACTCCTGTAACGGCCCCACCCTGTCGGCAGGCGGGGCACTCATTCGGGAATTGTACGCAACGGGTATCATC
>DASPIV010000100.1:0-7681 GCA_035628955.1 Bordetella sp. | reverse complement strand
CCGGTGCTGGTGATCGCTCCCGGACTGCTCGAATGGTACGAAGCGCGCTTCGGCGCCGCCCATGTCTCTATTACCGACGAATCCGACCTGGCCGCCGCCTATGTGGTGGTCGAGCGCAAGCCCTGAGGCCGATTCGCCTTTCCCGGATATCAAAGGACAAGCCCGTATGGCCAAGAAAAGCAAAGCCTCGCTGCCTCCCGGCCCGGTCATGGTCGATGTGGCCGGCACTACCCTGACCAACGAAGAAAAGCGCCGCCTGCGGCACCCGCTGGTGGGCGGTGTCATCCTGTTCGCACGCAATTTCGAAAGCCGCCGTCAATTGTGCGCGCTGACGCGCAAGATCCACCGTGCGCGCGGCGAACCGCTACTGATCGCGGTTGATCACGAAGGCGGCCGGGTGCAGCGTTTTCGCGACGACGGCTTCACGCCGTTGCCCGCCATGCAAGAGCTGGGCAAAACCTGGGACCGCGACCCGCTTACCGCCATGCGCCTGGCCACTGACGCCGGCTATGTGCTGGCGGCCGAGCTGCGCGCCTGCGGTGTCGACCTCAGCTTCACTCCGGTGCTCGACCTGGACTACGGCGTCAGCAAAGTCATCGGCAATCGCGCCTTCCACCGCGACCCACGCGTCGTGGCCATGCTGGCGCGCGCCCTGGCCCAGGGCCTGGCGCAGGCCGGCATGGCCGCGTGCGGCAAGCATTTTCCCGGGCATGGTTTCGTGGGTGCCGATTCGCACCACGAGATCCCGGTCGATCCGCGCACGCTGGCGCGCATCCTGAAAGACGACGCCGCGCCCTATGCCTGGCTGGGCGATGCCGTGCTGCCGGCCGTGATGCCGGCCCACGTCATTTATCCCAAGGTCGACCAGCAGCCAGCCGGCTTTTCGCGGCGCTGGGTGCAAGACATCTTGCGCAGCCAGCTCGGCTATGACGGCGTGGTGTTTTCCGACGATCTCACCATGGAAGGCGCGGCGGTGGCCGGCGACATCCTGGCGCGCGCGCAGGCCGCGCTGGGCGCCGGCTGCGACATGGTGCTGGTATGCAACCGTCCCGACCTGGCCGATGAACTGCTGGCACGCCTGGACGTGTCGCATGCCCCCGAGTCTGTTGCCCGTATCCGCCGCCTGATGCCGCGCTTCGCGGCGCCCGACTGGGATACCCTGCAGGACGAAAATCGCTACCAGCATGCCCGACGACTTCAATCTCAAATCGTTCCTGGCTGACCTGCCGCATCTGCCCGGCGTCTACCGCCATGTAGATGCCGGCGGCGACGTCATGTATGTAGGCAAGGCGCGCGACCTGAAAAAGCGCGTCTCGTCGTACTTCCAGAAAAACCTGGCCAGCCCGCGCATCGCCCAGATGGTGGCGAAGGTGGCGCGCGTCGAGGTCACGGTCACGCGCTCCGAGGCCGAAGCGCTGTTGCTCGAAAACAACCTGATCAAAAGCCTGCGGCCGCGCTACAACATCCTGTTTCGCGACGACAAATCGTATCCTTATCTGTGGATCACCGGCCATGCCTGGCCGCGCATTTCCTATTACCGGGGCGCCACCAACAAGCGCGGTCAGTTCTTCGGGCCATTTCCCAATGCCTGGGCCGTACGCGAAACCATCCAGATCCTGCAGAAGGTCTTCCGCCTGCGCACCTGCGAAGACACGGTCTTCGCCAACCGCTCGCGGCCCTGTCTGCTGCACCAGATCGGCCGCTGCTCGGCGCCCTGCGTAGACGCTATCCAGGCCGATGACTACGCGCGCGACGTCGACCGCGCCGCGCGCTTCCTGAACGGCGAGGCGCGCGAAGTCATGGGCGAGATCGAGCAGCGTATGCTGCAGGCTTCGGGCGAACTGCGCTTCGAGCAGGCCGCTGCGCTGCGCGACCAGATGGGTTCGCTGGCGCGCGTGCTGCACCAGCAAACCATGGAAGACGCGGGTGGCGAAGACACCGACATCATTGCGGTGTCGTCGGCCGGCGGCAAAACCTGCGTGAACCTGGCCATGGTGCGCGCCGGCCGGCACCTGGGCGACAAGCCGTTTTTTCCGGTGCACGTCGATGGCCAAGAGGCTCCGCAGGTACTCGAGGCCTTCGTCGCCCAGCACTACACCGACAATCCGCTGCCGCCCGTGCTGGTGTGCAGCCACGCGTTGCCCGACGCCGGCCTGATGGCGCTGCTGGCCGAACAGGCCAATGCCCGGCCCGCGCGCGTGCTGACCCGGCCCCAGGGCGTACGCCGGGCCTGGCTCGAACAGGCCACCAAGAATGCCGGCATGGTGCTGGCCCGCGCCCTTACCGAAACAGGCGCCCGGGCCGCCCGCACGCTGGCACTGGCCGAGGCGCTCGACCTGGATACCGATGAAACCGCGCTGGATTCCTTGCGCATCGAGTGTTTCGACATCAGCCATACCGCTGGCGAGGCGACCCAGGCATCCTGCGTGGTGTTCATGCACCACGACATGCAGCCCTCGCAGTACCGGCGCTACAACATCGCCGGCATCACGCCCGGCGACGACTACGCCGCCATGCGGCAGGTGCTGACGCGGCGCTTTGGCAAAGTGGCCGACGGCGAAGCGCCCATGCCCGGGTTGGTACTGATCGACGGCGGCAAAGGCCAGGTCGAGGTGGCACGGCAGGTATTCGCCGAGCTGGGCCTGGATATCCAGACGCTGGTCGGGGTGGCCAAGGGGGAAGGGCGCAAGGTCGGCCTGGAAACCCTGGTATTTGCCGACGAACGCCCGCCGGTGGCGCTGGGCGGCGAATCCGCCGCCCTGATGCTGATCGCGCAGGTACGCGACGAGGCCCATCGTTTTGCCATTACCGGCATGCGTGCACGCCGCGCCAAGGCCCGCAACGTATCGCGTCTCGAAGAAATCGAAGGCGTCGGCGCGCGCCGACGCCAGAGGCTGCTGGCGCGTTTCGGCGGGTTTTCGGGAGTGGCAACGGCCAGTATCGAAGACCTGGCTTCCGTCGAAGGCATTTCACACGACCTGGCCGAGCGCATCTACGAGGCCTTGCGGGGCTGAACGGATTTTTCGCGCCCGGGGGGCCTCCGGCTTGGCTGCAGAGCCAATTTTTTTGCCGGTGATGTAGCATACGTTCATTATGCCTATCAACGTGCCTATTATCCTGACGTGGCTGCGCATCGCCATGATCCCTCTGGTAGTGGGGCTGTTCTACATTCCCAATACCTGGATGGCCGAGCCTGCCCGCGACACCCTGGCAGCCTGGGCCTTCATCATCGCCGCCCTGACCGACTGGTTCGACGGCTGGCTGGCACGCCGGTGGAACCAGACCTCGGCGTTCGGCGCCTTCCTCGACCCCGTCGCCGACAAGCTCATGGTTTGCGCCGCCCTGATCGTGCTGCTCGACCTGGGTCGGGTCGACGCCTTCATTTCGCTGATCATCATCGGCCGTGAAATCACCATTTCGGCGCTGCGCGAATGGATGGCCAAGATCGGCGCCAGCGCCAGCGTGGCGGTGCACCGCCTGGGCAAGTTCAAGACCGCCGCCCAGATGATCGCGATTCCGTGCCTGCTGTACAACCAGCCATTGTTCGGAATGCCCAGCCGGTTGCTGGGCGACCTGCTCATCATCATTGCGGCCGTGCTTACGGTCTGGTCCATGCTCTATTACCTGCAGCGCGCCTGGCCCGCCATCCGCGAGAAATCCCAATAGGCCGGGCTGTTACCGCTCAACGACTCAACCCACGCGGGCCGCAGCGCCCGCGCTTTTCATGGCCCGCGGGCCATTGCTGACATGCCTTCCGCCGCAGACACCGCCACGCTGGATTCCGCCGATCTCCGCCGTCGCGACTGGCTCACCATCCTGCTGATCGGCATTGCGCACGCTTCGTCGCATTTCTTCCAACTGGTCCTGCCTTCGCTGTATGTCTCGCTGGGCACGACGTTCGGCCTGGACTTCGCCCGGCTGGGCTTGCTGGTATCCGCCTTCTATGTGGTGTCGGGGATAGGCCAGGCTTCCTCGGGCTTCGTGGTGGACCGCGTCGGCGCGCGGCCGGTGCTGTGGTTCGGCCTGGCCTGCTTCGTGCTGTCAGGCGTGCTGATCGGCTCGGCCAACGGCTATGCCATGCTGCTGTTGGCGGCCGCGGTGGGAGGCATCGGCAATTCGGTATTCCATCCGGCCGACTACTCCATCATGAACCACCGCATCAGCGCGCCGCGCCTGGGGCATGCCTTCAGCACGCACGGCCTGACCGGCAACCTGGGTTGGGCCTTGACCCCGGTGTTCATCACTTCCATTACCTTGCTGGCCGACTGGCGCGTGGCCGCTTTCAGTGCCGCCGGCCTGGTGGCCGTGGTGCTGTTGCTGACCATCCTGGGGCGCAACCTGCTGGGAGGGCCTGCGCCGCTGGCAGGCCCGGTCCCGGCCAAGGCCGCCGAAGCACCCGCCGCGGCGCGGCCTCAAGAGGGCGTGCTGGTTACCTTGGCGGCGCTGCTGTCCAAGCCTGTGCTATGGGGCGCCTTCTTGTTTTTCGCCTGCTCCTCGATCGCTTTGTCTTCAGTGCAGAACTACACCATTCCACTGCTGGGCCAGCTTTACGACCTGTCCAAGGTCGCCGCCAGTTCGGCCTTGTCGGGCTACATGGTGGCGTCGGCCCTGGGCATGGCGGCAGGTGGCTTTTTGGTGTCGGCCACGCCTCGTACCGAGCGTACCGTCATGATCGCCCTGATCATGGCGGGCCTGACGCTGGTGGTGCTGGCCCTGGGCCTGGTACCCGCCGGGCTGGCTGCGGCGGTGGTGGGCCTGGCCGGTTTTTGTTCCGGCGTGGCAGCCCCTTCGCGCGATATGCTGATCCGGCGCGTTACGCCCAAGGGCTCCACGGGTTCGGTATACGGCCTGGTGTATTCGGGCATGGATGTCGGCTCGGCGCTGGGGCCACTGACTTTCGGCCTGCTGCTCGATGCCGGCCTCAGTCAGGGCCCATGGGTAGGGGCCGGCCTGGCCTTTGCCGTGGCGGCGTTGCTGGCGCAATGGATCGCCGTACAGGCCCGCCGGGATAGCGGCGCGGCGGGCGCGCCCGGCCCGCGTTACAGCGCCCAGAAATAAGCCGCCCAGGCGGCCCGCCGGTCCACCACGGGCATGCGTCTTGCTGGCCCGGCCATCTCCCATTAGCGTGCGCATCACGAGCGTGGCCATCCAGCAAGTCTGACGGCTTGACGCTGCGCAAGGCTGTTTCCTGCTCACTTCGTTGTAATAACCCCAACGCCGAAAAGGCTATTGGAAGGGATTGCAACATGATGAATATGCAGCACATGCTATGGGCCGCCACGATGGTGGCGGGCCTTTGGGCGCACCCAGTGGGGGCGCAACAACAAGAACCCATACGGCCTATCGAGCCCGCTGTCGTCAGCGACCCAGCCAAAGTGGAACTCGGCAAGAAGCTGTTCTTCGAACCCCGCCTGTCCGGTTCCGGATTCATTTCCTGTAATTCCTGCCACAACCTCAGCCGCGGCGGTTCCGACAACCTGAAGGCCTCCATCGGGCACAACTGGCAGCAGGGCGATATCAATTCGCCCACGGTGCTCAATTCCAGCCTTAATTTCGTGCAGTTCTGGGACGGCCGGGCCCAGGACCTGCGCGAACAGGCCGGCGGCCCCATCGCCAATCCCGTCGAAATGGCCTCGTCGCATGAACTGGCCATCCAGGTTCTCAGTTCCATCCCCGGCTACCGCACCGAATTCAAGCAGGTGTTCGGTACCGACGCCATCACCATCGACGCGGTCACGCATGCGCTGGCGGCTTTCGAAGAAACCCTGGTCACCCCCAATTCGCGCTTCGATCAGTGGCTGCGCGGCAACCAGAAAGCCCTGACGGCGAAAGAGCTGGCCGGCTACAGCCTGTTCAAGAACAGTGGTTGCGTCGCTTGCCATAACGGCGCGGCGGCGGGCGGCAATTCGTTCCAGATAATGGGCTTGATGACGCCCTACGAAACCGCGCACCCGGCCAAAGGCCGCGCCGGCGTCACGGGCAACGATGCCGATCGCTTCATGTTCAAGGTACCTACCTTGCGCAATGTCGAGCTCACGTATCCGTACTTCCACGACGGCGCTGCCGATACCCTGGCCCAGGCGGTCGACATCATGGGCCGGCTGCAATTGGGTCGCACCTTCACGCCCGATGAAAACAGCCAGATCGTAGCCTTCCTGAAGACGCTTACCGGCGACCAGCCCGCGGTGCAATTGCCGTTGCTGCCGCCCTCGGCCGACAACACACCGCGTCCGGTGCCTTTCGCGCAATAGGCTCCGCCAACCGGCGCGGCGTTATTGCCGCGCCATGCGCACGTCCGCCGGCGCTTGCACGGCTGCGTTGCTGCGCCAAGGGTTGATGTCCAGTCCGCCGCGCCGTGTATAGCGGGCATATACCGTCAGTTGCTGGGGCTGGCAGGCAGCCATGATATCGGTATAGATGCGTTCCACGCAGTGCTCATGGAACTCGGCATGCTCGCGAAACGACACCAGGTAGCGCAGCAACGCCGGCCGGTCCAGCGGGCGACCGCTGTAACGGATCTGCACGCTGGCCCAGTCGGGCTGACCCGTAACCGGGCAGTTCGACTTCAACAGCCGTGATGCCAGCGTTTCGGATACCGGTTCGCCTGGTGCGCAGCGCAGCAGCCCGGCATCGGGCGCGTAAGCGTCGATCTCGACATCCAGGTCGTCCAGGTACAGGCCATCCAGTTCGGCCATGGCCAAGCCGCCAAATCGCTCCGGCAAGATCAGATCCACGCCCACCGGCGCGCCGGCGGCGGCCGACAAATCTGCCGCCAGGCGCTCGTTTAGTACCGGTGCGCCATCCAGGCGCGTCTGGTTGTACGAGTTCAGGTACAGCTTGAACGACTTCGATTCGATGATGTTGGGGCTGTCGGCAGGCACGGTGAACGTGGCCATGGCGACCTGCGGCTTGCCCTTGGGGTTCAGCCACGACAGCTCATACGCATTCCAGATATCCACGCCCACGAAGGGCAGGGCGCCGAGCAGGTTCAGGCTGGCCCGGTTGTGGGCGCGCGCAATGGGAAACAGCAGGCTGGAATCGTACTGCGCCGGATAGGCAACATCGTGGCCCAGCGGGGCATTCGACAAAGACATGGGATGGAATGTGGGGAACAACGGGTCTGGAGACTGCATTGTAGCCTTGGGGTCGAGCCCAATATTTCATATCGTGGAAAGCCGCCGCCGCCATATGGAAGCGGGTGCTGCACAGCAACGCCGCGGCATTTCACAGCGGGCAATTTCGTTTCATGATATGGAATTAATTATATAACCATATGAATTTGAACAATAAAATTTTCAGTCTTATATAAGACATTGGATCGCATTGCCCTGCAGCACAGGCATAGACTTTATCCAACGCAGCGCTTATCGCGCAGCCCCAGATTCTTAGTCTTTTCCTTACCCAACCAGGAGCATTTCATGACCAACCGCGAAACCGAAATCCGCAATCTGCAGAAGAGCTGGGCCGAGAACACCCGCTGGCAGGGCATCAAGCGCGCTTATAGCGCCGAAGATGTGATGCGCCTGCGCGGCTCGGTGGCTGTCGAGCACACGCTGGCGCGCCGGGGCGCCACGCGGCTGTGGGAACTGATGCACAGCGAGCCTTTCGTGAATTCACTGGGGGCGCTGACCGGCAACCAGGCCATGCAACAAGTCAAGGCTGGTCTCAAGGCCATTTACCT
>DASPIV010000099.1:0-4473 GCA_035628955.1 Bordetella sp. | reverse complement strand
ACTTCGTCGGGCTGGCCGATGCGGCCCAGCGGAATCGCCGCGGCCAATTCCAGGGTGCGCGGATGGCCGGGCGGATTGGACTGGTTGAACAGCTCGGTGGCCACCGGGCCGGGCGCCACCGCATTGACCGTGATGCCCGCGGCCGCGAGTTCCAGCGCCCAGGTACGCGTCATGCCCACCAGGCCGGCCTTGCTGGCGCCGTAGGCGGTACGCCCGGGCTTGCCCAGCGCGGCGCGGCTGCCGATGTTGACGACGCGGCCATAACCTTGCTGGCGCATTGCGGGCAGCAGCCCCTGCAGCAGCAGCAGCGGCGCCACCAGGTTCACCGCCAGCGTGTCCTGCAAGGCCTGGTCCGATACCTGTTCGATATTGGCCACCTTGATCATGCCGGCGTTGTTGACCAGGTGCAGCACCGGCCGCTGCGCCGCCAGTTCGGCCACTGCCTGGCGCGTGTGATCGGCATTGGACAGGTCCACCGACACAAAGGTCTCGCCGGGCATCGGCTCGGCCGGCGCGCCGCGGCTGAAGTTCACGACTTCGTAGCCGTCTTGCAGCAGGCGCGCGGCGATGGCGCGGCCGATGCCGCGGCTGGCGCCGGTAATCAGTGCGGTAGGACGGCTCATTTTGCGGCAATGCCCCGCTGCTTGATCAGGCCGCCCCATTTCTTGCGCTCACCCTGCTCGAAGGCCGCCAATTCGGCGCCGAACAAGGTGCCGGGCCGGGCGCCCATGCCGGCGAACTGGCGCGCCAGTGCCGGGGCCTGCAAGCCGCTGCGCGCGGCGTCGATCAGCGCGCGCACCACAGGCTCGGGCGTGCCGCGCGGGGCGTACAGCGCAAACCAGGCAGTCACGTCGAAGCCGGGCAGGCCGGCTTCATCGAAGGTAGGCAGGTTTGGCACCGACGGATCCCGCTGCAGCGAGGTAATGGCTATGCCGCGTACCCGCGAGCCATCCCGTATCTGGGCCAGCGCGCCGGGCAGATTGTCGAACAGCAGGTCCACCTGCCCGCCCGCCACCGCCGGCAGCGAGGCCGAGGTGCCCTTGAACGGCACATGCAGCAGCTCGATGCCGGCCACCGCCTCGAAGTAGGCGCCGGTCAGGTGCACCGACGAGCCCACGCCCGGCGATGCGTAAGTCAGCTTCTTCTCTTTGCGGGCCTTGGCCGCCGCGATGACGTCGGCCAGGGTCTTGTAGGGCGAGTCCGTGCGCACGGCCAGTACGTTGGGCGTAGTGGACACCAGCGCAATCGGCACCAGGTCCTGGGCCGGGTCGAACGGCATGCTGGCGTACAGGAATTGGTTGATGCTCTGCGTCCCGATAGTGCCCAGGCCCAGCGTATAGCCATCGGGTGCGCTGCGCGTCACATACGCCATGCCGACATTGCCGCCCGCGCCCGGACGGTTTTCCACCAGCACCGTCTGCTTCAGGCCGGGTTCCATGGCGTGCGCGATGGCGCGCCCGAAG
This sequence comes from Bordetella sp., assembly GCA_035628955.1. Classification (GTDB taxonomy): domain Bacteria; phylum Pseudomonadota; class Gammaproteobacteria; order Burkholderiales; family Burkholderiaceae_B; genus Bordetella_A. The sequence goes on along the minus strand of DASPIV010000099.1, from coordinate 3,010 downwards.
ATGTCGGCGGCACCGCCCGGCGGATACGGCACCACTACCGTGACGGCATGGTCCGGATAGGCCTGGGACTGCGCGGCTGGCGCCAGGCCCAGCGCGAGCGTGGCGCCGGCAAGGCACTTCACGGCAAATAGCGGCAGGGTACGCATGGTGTTGTCTCCTTTTGTTGTTGTGCCAAAGGGCCCATGAAACGGCTCGCTTGTCTCTGCTACAGGATTTCAATAAAGTACTTAAACACGTACTTTAAGCATATAACCACAACAATGTCCGCCGCCACAACACCCGCCGGCACCGCCCTGCCGACCTTCGCCGCCCACCTCGACGCGCTGGCGCGCCGGCAGCCCGATGCCGTGGCCCTGTTCGACCGCGACCAGCCCTTGTCGGTAGCCGCATTGCATGCGGCCGTCGGCCGCCTGGCGGCCGGGCTGGCGCACATGGGCGTGGGCCCGGGCAGCCGCGTGGCGGTGTGGCTGCCCAACTGCGCCGAATGGATCGTGGCGTTCCTGGCGTGCGCGCATCTGGGCGCCCTGGTATTGGCGGTGAACACTCGCTTCCGGGCCGCCGAAGTGGCCGACATTCTGGGCCGTGGGCGCGCGCAATGGCTGGTGTACTGGCCTGCTTTCAAAGGCATAGACTTCGCCGCCATTCTCGACGACGTTCCCGACAGCGCGCTGCAAACCCTGCGCGGCGCCATCGCGCTGGATGACGCCGCGAATGCGGCGCCTGCGCGCCTGCGCGGCCGCCCGGTATGGCCCTGGCGGCAACTGGCGGATGGCCATCCCGCCGTCGCACCCGTGGCAGCGGACGACACAGGAGTGCTGTGCTTCACCACGTCGGGCACTACCTCGCTGCCCAAGTTCGTGCTGCACGACCAGGGCACTCTGCTGCGCCATGGCCATGCCGTGGCGCAAGCCTATGGCTACGGCGACGATGCCCGCATCCTGGCCGCCGCGCCCTTCTGCGGGGCCTTTGGCTTTGCCATGCTGGTGGGTGCGCTGGCGCGCGGCGTGCCGGTGGTGTGCGAGCCGGTGTACGACACTGCCCGCACCGCGCAGGCGATCCGCCGCCACCGCATCACCCACGCATTCGCCAACAACGAGGCGCTGGCGCAGTTGTTCCAGTCGGGGCAGCCGGGCGATTTCGCCACGCTGCGCCTGTGCGGCTTCGCCAGCTTCGCGCCGGCCCTGGACAATCTGCTCGGCCTGGCCGATAAGCATGGCGTGCCGCTGACCGGCCTGTACGGGTCCAGCGAACTGATCGCCCTGGTGGCGGCACAACCGCTGGATGCCGCGCAGGGCGACGTGTCGGTGCGCTACCTGGCCGGCGGCCTGCTGATCTATACGCAGGCCCGGGTGCGCGCCTGCGATCCGCACAGCGGCGCCGTATTGCCGCATGGGCAATCGGGCGAGTTGCAGATCCATTCACCCAGCCTGATGCGCGGCTACCTGGACAACCCGCAGGCCACGGCCGACGCCCTGACAGCCGATGGCTACTTCAAGACGGGCGACCTGGGCTATACCATCGGCCCGCGCCAATTCGTGTTCCAGGCGCGCCTGGGCGATTCCCTGCGCCTGGCGGGGTTCCTGGTGAATCCGGCCGAGATCGAACGGCTGGTGGAATCGTTGCCCGGCGTGCGCGCCTGCCAGGTAGTGGGCGCCGTCCACCAGGGCAAAGCCGTGCCCTACGCCTTCGTGCTGCTGCAACCTGGCGCCCAGCCCGATCCGCATGGCTGGCAGGCGGCCTGCCGGCGCGCGCTGGCGGGCTTCAAGGTGCCGGCGGGCTTTCATGTGCTGCCATCGTTTCCGTCGGTGGAAAGCGCCAATTCGGTCAAGATCCAGAAACACAAGCTGCGCGACATGGCCGTGGCGCTGCTGGCGGGCACACCGGCAGGCGACCAGGGCTTGCCTGCCCCACAGAAGCGCTGACCATGCCCGCCGGAAAGCTTTATGCGCGCAGCCCCCAGCCCCTGTACCTGCAGATAGCCGCGGTATTCCGCAGCAATATCCACAGCCGCAACTGGCGGCCCGGCCAGCAAGTGCCCACCCTGGAAGCGCTGGTCGAGCAATATGGCGTGGCGCGGTCCACGGTGCGCCAGGCGTTCGGCCTGCTGGAAGGCGAAGGCTTGATCCGGCGTTCGCGCGGCTCGGGCACATTCGTGAACGAGGCCCTGCCGCAGACGCCCACCTTGCTGATCCCCAAGAGCTGGGACGAGACCGTGGCGCTGAGCAACCAGTTGGGCACCGTGTCGCTGATGGAATCGAATGCCGACGTGGCGCTGCCCGACAGCCTGGGCCTGCCCTGCGACCAGGCGCGCGACGGCCGCTTCCAGTATCTGCGCCGGGTACACGACACCCCGGCCGGCCCCTTCTGCTATAGCGAGGTCTATCTGGACAGCGGCCTGTTCCGCAAGCACCGCTCGCGCATCCGCACCAGCACGGTGGCGCCGGTGCTGGACCAGTTCTACGGCAGCCGCATCACGCAGGCGCGCCAGGTGCTGAACGTGATCGAGGCCGGGCGCGAATCGGCCGAAGCGCTGCAAATCCCGGTGTCGGCGCCGGTGGCCGAATTGCGCCGCTATGCCTGCATCGACGACCGGGTGGTTTATTTCGCGAGGCTGGAATTCCCGTTCCAGAAGATCCGCATGGAATTCGACCTGCTGGCCACCGGTTGATCAGGCGGCCGGCCGCGCCGCCGGGGCCAGGGCGAGCCGCACAGCCTCGTTGGCCACGGCCAGGCCCATGGCCGCGGTGACCATCACCACCGAACCGTATCCCGCACACGACAGGCCCTGGGGCGCAACCGCCTGGGCCGCCGCGCCCATATCGTCATCGGCTTCGGCGGCACGCGCCCAGGCCGCGGGCAGAATGGCGGGCTGGTCGAACCACAGGGCCCGCACGCCCATGCGCGGCACGCGCTTCAAAGGCTTGCCGCGCGCATCGCTGGCCTTGGGAAAGCCGTGCTGGCGGCGCAGCGTATTGCGCAGCTTGGCCAGCAGGGCATCGTTGAGCGCCTG
>DASPIV010000098.1:0-2576 GCA_035628955.1 Bordetella sp. | reverse complement strand
GCGTGGCGCGAGCGGCACAGGCTGCCAGTTCATGACACTTGCGCGGGCTGCCCTGTCATCGAATGACGGCAGTTCCTTCAATGACGATTCCCGGCTCAATGGGATATACGGGGTAGCCAGGCACAACGACCGGTAGCCGGTAGCGCGGCGCCTTGCATTTGCGCTCTTCCTTGTAGTCGCCATTGCCTTCCCATTTGCGCTCGACTTTGCAATTGCCGTCCCAGTATTCTTCTTCGTAGTCGCCGCCATAGTGCTCGTCGTAATAGCGCTTGCCATGTCCAGACTCATCCTTCCACGGGTCGGCCAAAACAGCGGACGACATAAAAGCGGCAAAGACCGCGGCCATGCCAATTACCTCACCTTTTCTCATACGAAGCCCCAAGACAGTTCTGACAGGACAATAGGCGAACACGGACACCAGGGCGCGTCGATTCGTTACACGGCGGCGCACGACGTTGCTGCCCTAGATCGGACCCGGCAAATAGTGACGTACTGTCGCACCTCTTACGTTGCTCCGGCCGGCGAGGGCAATGAAGACACGCCAACCATGGACCCGAGGCAACAAAAAACCCGCAGAACCAAGGTTCATGCGGGTTGTCTGGCATTGCGGGGAAACCTGAGTGTTTCCTTGGCGGAGACGGTGGGATTCGAACCCACGATGCAGTTTTTAGCCACATACTCCCTTAGCAGGGGAGCCCCTTCAGCCTCTCGGGCACGTCTCCGCAGAACTTGCGATTCTAGCATGTTTTTCCCGGGCCGCACCTGCGGGGCCGGCCGGGAACGCCACGCCGGATCAGACTTTCTCGCCGGGCACCTGGTCCAGGCCGAAGGCCTTGTGCAGGGCGCGTACGGCCAGTTCCATGTACTTGTCGTCGATGATCACCGAGGTCTTGATTTCGCTGGTGCTGATCATCTGGATGTTGATGCCTTCCTGCGACAGGGTCTGGAACATCAGGCTGGCCACGCCCACGTGCGAGCGCATGCCGATGCCCACGATAGACACCTTGGCGACCTTGTCGTCGGTGATCAGTTCACGGGCCTGCACGGTCGGCACGACGTCGCGCTTGAGCAGTTCGATGGTGCGCTGGAACTCGTTGCGATTGACGGTGAACGAGAAATCGGTGGTACCGGCTACCGACTGGTTCTGCACGATCATGTCGACATCGATATTGGCGCCGGCCACCGGGCCCAGGATGGATGAGGCAATGCCCGGCTTGTCGGGCACGGCGAGCAGGGTGATCTTGGCTTCGTCGCGGCTGAAGGCGATGCCGGAGACAACGGCGGCTTCCATTTTTTCGTCTTCCTCAAAAGTAATCAGCGTGCCCGAAGTCATTTCTTCTTCGAGCGGAATGAGCGGGTCGGTCAGCGACGACAGCACGCGCGTGGGCACGCGGTATTTGCCGGCGAATTCCACCGAGCGGATCTGCAGCACCTTGGAACCCAGCGATGCCATTTCGAGCATTTCCTCGAACGACACGACCGACATGCGGCGTGCTTCGGGCACCACGCGCGGATCGGTGGTGTAAACGCCGTCGACGTCGGTGTAGATCAGGCATTCGTGGGCGCCCAGCGCGGCCGCCACGGCCACCGCCGAGGTATCGGAACCGCCACGGCCCAGGGTGGTGATGTGGCCTTCGGGGTCGATACCCTGGAAACCGGTAACGATAACCACCCGGCCGGCATCCAGGTCGGCGCGGATGCGAGCGTCGTCGATGGACGTGATGCGCGCCTTGGAAAACGAGGAATCGGTGCGTACCGGCACTTGCCAGCCCGCGTAGCTGCGGGCGGGCACGCCTTCGGCTTGCAGGGCGACAGCCAGCAAGCCGCTGCTGGCCTGCTCGCCGGTGGCGGCGATCATGTCGAGTTCTCGGGGATCAGGCTGGGGCGCGATTTCGCGGGCCAGGCCCAGCAGGCGGTTGGTTTCGCCGGCCATGGCCGACGGCACCACCACCACTTGGTGGCCGGCGGCGTGCCACTTTGCGACGCGGCGCGCCACATTGCGGATGCGCTCGACCGAGCCCATCGAAGTACCGCCATATTTGTGAACGATCAGGGACATCTCGTACTCTGGCTGGAAGTCCGCCCCTTCGGGCAGGCAAAGCTGGGCATTTTAACGCGCGGTGAAATTTTGCGCAGGCGCCCGCCTTCGGGGGGCGGTGTCACCCCTGACGGGGTTCGATCCAGACGCGGCCGCGATGGCAGCGGATCAGGTGGCGGGCGTGCTCGACGCGCATCTGGCGGTCGTGCCCCAGGCTGTGCAACTGCCGCAACTGGCGCAGCAGGTCGGCCAGCCGGGCTTCGGTGGGCATGCGCGCGCCATGCAGGCGCAGCCAGTGGCGCAGCACCTGCGCCTGGCGGGCCGCAGGCAGTTCGCGCCACGGTGCCAGGCCGAAACTGGCCTGGTCGGCCGAGGGTTGCAGTGAAGCCAGGTCGGCACTGGCAACTTCCTGGACGATACCGGCGGCGTCGGCCATGTGGCGGGCATGATCGGCCAGCCGGGCTTGCCAGCCCGGCCAGCGCGCGTCCAGCACCGGCGCCAGCAGTTCGCGCACGGCGGCACGCGTATAGCGGGGGTC
>DASPIV010000097.1:0-12299 GCA_035628955.1 Bordetella sp. | reverse complement strand
GAGATCGTGCAGCATGTCTTCGAACCCTTCTTCTCGACCAAAGGGCAACACGAGAATTCCGGACTGGGCCTCAGCCAGGTGGTCGGTTTCGTGCAACAGTCGGGCGGAGACGTCGGTGTAAGCAGCATCGTGGGGCAGGGTACGACGTTCACGCTTTACCTGCCCGCCGCGAGCCTGCCCGAGGCCGTCGATGATGCGCCCGCAACCACCCGTTCCAGCGCCGACTTAGGCGCTCGAAAGAGCATCTTGTTGGTGGAAGACAACCGCCTGGTCGGCGAGGTCGTGTCCAACTTGTTGCAAGATCTTGGCCAGCAGCCTACGTGGGTATTGGACGCCCCGGCAGCGCTTCAGATTCTGGCCGAGAAAAATCGACAATTCGACATCGCCATTCTGGATGTGAATTTGCCCGGGATGAACGGGGTGGAATTGGCAAAGCAGATTCGCGCGGGCTGGCCCGCTATACGCATTGTGCTGGCCAGCGGCTACAGCGAGGCCATAGCGGGGCAAGATGCCGTCGAGTTTCCCCTGATGCAAAAGCCGTATTCGGTCGAAATGCTGTCCAAAGTACTGGCGGCATGACCTGTGCCATCGCTACTTCCGGCCTCGAGCAAAGGAGCCAACGCCGTGCCTGACACTCCCCACGTGGAAATACGGCTTGTTTCGGCCCAGGATTCGCTCGACGATCTGACCCTATTGCTGCATAGAGCCTATGCGCGCTTGGCCGCGATGGGCTTGCGATATGTGGCTACGCACCAGTCGGCAGCGGTGACCCAGCGGCGTATCGCACAAGGCGAGTGTTATGTTGCCCAAGCCGGCGGCAAGCTGATCGGCACCATCATATTCCGCCCTGCCGAAGGAACGAAAGGGTCTGCATGGCTGGACCGCGCCGATGTGGCTTCGCTGGGGCAGTTCGCCGTCGAACCAGAATGGCAGTCGCTCGGGTTGGGGCGGCGCCTGATGGCGCTGGCCGAAGCGCGCGCCGTGCAGACGGGTGCTGCCGAGATCGCCCTGGACACCGCCGAGCCCGCCGCGCATTTGATCGAATGGTATGCACGGCGGGGTTATCGTTTCATTGAGTACGCACAGTGGCAGTCGGTCAACTACCGAAGCGTAATCATGAGCCGGCCGGTATCGTCGATAGAAAACGGCAATACACCGGGCTGAATGGCTTAATGCTGCAGGCCGGCCAACGATGCGCCCATGCGTTAGCCGGCAAGCAGATGCTGCACAAACATTCGGGACAATTCCGTCTGTGGCCGCAAGGTACTCCACAGCACGTGGCTGTGCACCTGTATCTCCGGCCTGAGCGGCCGGCTTGTAAGGCCTTGCACGGGCAAGGCGCTGAGCAGGCTGGATTCAACCAGCGCAACCCCCGCGCCGTGAAAGGCCAGCACCATGCCCGTCATCGAGGTGGCCACTTCGATCTGGATATTCAAGGGGCGCTTGATAAACGCGTTCAAGCGGTGGCGCAATAGCGCCTGCGGCACGTAGGTAATGACGGGATAGGGCAGCAGGTCGTCGATGGCGATGGACGGCAGCGCAGCCAGGGGGTGGGTCTCGGGAAGAATGCAGCTCAGCTCCGCATTCCGCATGGGCAGGGACTGCACGCCGTCATGTTCGCCCGGCGAAAACGCAACACCCAGGTCGACCTGTTCATTGATGAGCCGTTCCGTAATCAGGTTGGAATCCATCGACTGCAACGAGACGCGGACTTTCGGGCGTGTCTTGACGAATTCAGCCACCGCCTGCGCCAGCCACGCGTTTGCAATGGGTGAACTGGCCGCAATGGACAGCGACCCGCGGATGCCTTCGGCCAGGTCCTGGCTGAAGCGTTCCAGGCCTGCCACACGGCCAAAAATATCCTGTACTTCGGGCAGTAGCGCGCGGGCTTCCGGAGTGGGGATCAGGCGTCCGCCCTGGCGCCGGAACAGCTTGAATCCCAGGCGCTGTTCAAAATGCTTGATGGTGGCGCTGACGGCTGGCTGGGTAACGTGCAGCAGACTGGCCGCTGCGGTAATGGACCCGGACATCATGACGGCATGGAATGCCTCCAGGTGGCGCAATTGAATGCGGGCAAGCATGGCGGACAAGCAGTCTCCATAAGCTGGCTTTATGGCCGGCATGGGTTATGTGATTGGCTGCCATGTTAGTCCACTGCCTAGAATCGCGGCATCGACCTTACAGGAGCGTCCATGCAGAAGCAGCAAGAAACCGTATACCGCCCCAAGCAAGAGAATCTGTATTTTCCGAAGTATCCCAAGTTCGATTCCGTGGAAACGGAACGCTGGCACCGGCGGCAACGGCTGGCGGCTGTCTGCCGGGTTTTTGCCAAGTTCGGATACGAATATGGATTCGCCGGCCACGTAACGGTTCGGGATCCCGAGCATCCCAATCTTTACTGGACCAACCCTTTTGCCATGGAATTCGGGCGCGTCCGCGCCAGTGACATGTTGATGGTGGATCACGCCGGTACAGTGCTGGAAGGGCGCTGGGCGGTCAACCGCGCGGGCTTTGTACTGCACTCGGCGATACATGAGGCCAACCCCCATGTCGTTGCCTCGTGTCATGCGCATACGACGCATGGCATGGCCTGGGCCGCGCTGGGGCGATCGCTGGACCCCATTACCCAGACGGCATGTGGCTTCTACGAAGACCAGGCCTTGATTACCGAGGAAGCGGGCGCCGTCGTCGTGGAAAACGACAAGGGCCATGCCGTGGCGCGCGTCTTCGGCAATGCGAAGATCGCCATCCATCAGAATCATGGGCTGTTTTCAGCCGGACGGGAATCGATCGAAGAGGCCGCCTGGTGGTTTATCGCCGCCGAGCGTGCTTGCGAAATCCAGCTCAAGGCCGAAGCTACGGGCAGTCCGCTGAAGATGATCAGCCGAGAGGCGGCGTTGCATTCGAAAAAGCATCTGGCGACGCCATTCATGGCCTGGCTGCATTTCCAGCCCATCTACGACGCCATCGTGCGCGAACAGCCTGACTGCTTGCTGTAATTGATAGGGCCCCCAGTGCCCATTACAAAAATAAACGGAACAAAGGAGAGTAACCATGGTATTTCCCGTTAGAGCCCACGCAGTGGGCGCGGCTGCCTTGATCGCGGCAAGCCTCTGTGCGCCAGCATGGGCCGCCTGGCCCGATGACAAGCCTATCGAACTGGTAGTGGGCTTCGCTGCCGGCGGCGAAACTGATGTGCTGGCCCGCACGCTGGCGCCGTTCATGCAGAAGCACTTGTCGGCTGCGGCCAATATCATCGTCGTGAACAAGCCCGGGGCATCTGGCGCAATTGCCAACTCCTACGTACAGCGCGCCGCCAAAGACGGCTATACGGTGGCAATGGTCAATACCCCACCGATGAATTTCATGCCCCTGGTGCAGTCGACCCCATACGATCCCGATCAGTTCGCCTTGATCGGCCGGGTGGTCAGCGACCCTACGCTGCTGGTGGTGCGCGATGACAGTCCCTATGCATCCCTGAAGGATCTGGTGGCTGCGGTCAAAGCCAAGCCTGAAAGTGTATCCATAGGCCAGAATGGCTTGGGCAGCAATGGCGGCGTCGCCTTGAATGTCTTGATGCTGGACAGTGGGGCAGTCTTCACCGAAGTGCCGTTCGCCGGCACGGGCCAGTCCAAGATAGCCCTGATGGGCGGCCATGTGGACATGATTTTCGCCAGCCATACCGCGGTGCCCAGCCCTGCCGCGGAACAGACCAGGCTGCGTATCCTGGCCCAGTTCGTGGACGCGCGCGCGCCTATGCTGCCGAACGTACCGACCGCCAAGGAAGAAGGTTTCGATGTCGTGGTGCCCTCGGATCGCGGGCTGGCGGTGGACAAGGGCGTGCCGGCCGGGATTCGCGAGCGCCTGCAAGGGGCGCTGGAAGCCGCCCTGAAAGACCCCGGTTTCCTGGAGGCGGCCAAATCGTTCTCGGCCATTCTGGCCTATAAGCCCGGAAGTGCATGGCAAGGCGACATCGATGCCGCCAAGGCGCCCTTGACCCGCTTGGCCGCAGAGCTGAAGCAACGCGGGGTCGTCGCTGGCAAGTGATCATGTTCTTCGGATAGAGCAATCAACCCTGCTCCGCCGCCATGACTGGCGGCGTTTTTTTCGAAGGCGGGCAAGGCCCTGGTGCGGTGCGGCCGTTTACGTCGAACCCTCGTCCGGCGGAGCCGATGTGCTTCGCGGCGAGCGGGGAAGGGCGGTGTTCCATGTGTCGGCAACGCTTTGCCAGCCGGCCTCCCAGGACTTCACCTTGAATTGCCATTCGCGGATGGATTCGCCAGTGTGGCCTGGCATGTTTGCAGCTCGGTAAAAGGGGCAATCCAGCAAACTCAGTCCTGCGCGAGCGGCTTGGGCGCCCTGTTGCCAGATATCCATATCCATATGAAGTGCGGCAGTAGTCCAGAATGAAAGACCCGTAGCATGCCCGCGCTTGATATTTCCTGGAAGGCGTCAGGATACTAGTGAGGGTGATGGCTTTCTACTAGCTTGCCGAGCCAGGGCAAAAAAAAACCCGCACGGCGAAGCCGGGCGGGGTTAAAAGCATTACCAAGATGTGTGTAGTCCCTGGAGAGAGTAGGTGTTCCACACAGGACTCAAGATAAACGAACCACCGCCTTCGTGGGGGCTCGTCGCTCTCGCCACGCCATCATCGCTTGCGGTAGATCAAGTTGCGTTCTTGCTGATGGCCCGGGCGGCCCGGATAACCAGAGGCCCCAGGTCCAGCCGGGCGCGCTCCAAAGACCAGCGCGGCTTGGGCACCGAGATATTGATGGCGGCAATCGGCCGGTTGTCTTCATTCATTATGGTGGCGGCCACGTTGACGTCGCCCTGGAAAAACTCTTCGTCGGCATAGGCATAGCGATGCTCGCGCGCCTCATCGATCAACTGGCGCAGCGTGGCTTGATCGGTGGTGGTGCGGGGCGTGTGTTTCTGAAATACCGCCGCCGCCAATTTGCGATCGAGCTCGTCGGGCGGCAGGTGCGCCAGTACGGCGCGGCCCGACGACGATGCATGCATCGGGATACGCGTGCCCACCGGCATATAGACAGGGATGTGCTTGGACGTGGGCACGCGCATCACGAACACCATGTTGTCGCATTCGTCGGGCACGGACAAATTGACGATCTCGCCGCATTCCTGGTTCAACTGGTGCAGCACGGCATGCGCGTTCTGGAACAGGGGTTCGCGCGCCAGGTAGCTGTAGCCCAGGCCCACCGCCTTGATGGTGACCCGGTATCGCTTGGTGTAGGGGTCTTTCTTCAGGTAACCGCATTGCTCCAGCGTGTAGGCCACCCGTTGCGCCGAGCCGCTGGTGATGTCGCAAGCCTGCGCGATCTCGCGCAGGTTCATGGTTTCGCTGGCGCGGAAAGCCTGAAGCACCGCCAGGCCTTTTTCCAGGGATTGGATGAACAACGCCGATTCGGCCATGGGCAGTATTCCGGCAACAGGCAGTAGTGCCCACCTATCGCCTACGCGTAGTGTTTATTGAGAGGCGATGTTATCACCCGGTAGTCTGAAGCGAGGCCCGGCTTTACCTGATTGCCAAACTCATTATTTCGATAAATAATAATCGTATATCAAGTTTCAATTATCGATATACGATATGTCTTTGGCAGCTTCTGTATTGCCGTCCTCGGTGGACGTGGCCGTTATAGGCGGCGGGATCATCGGGGTCAGCACGGCTTATGCCCTGGCCCAGGCCGGCGTACGCGTATGCCTGTTCGAAAAAGGCGTGCTGGCGGGCGAGCAGTCCTCGCGCAACTGGGGCTGGGTGCGCACCCTGGACCGCGACCCGGCGGAAGTGCCGCTGGCCATGCGGGCCCATCAGCTTTGGGCCGACATCCAGGCCCGCACAGAGGTGGGCTTTCGCCGCACCGGCATGTTGTACATGCAGGAAAACAGCCAGGATGCCGCCCTGCACCAGCGCTGGCTGGACAGTGCCCGCGCCTATGGTCCGGATGCCGGCTTGCTGGATCGCGCACAGGCGCTGCGCCATCTGCCTGAGTCGAGCCGACCCTGGAGCGGAGCTTTGTACAGCGCCTCCGATGGCGTGGCCGAGCCTGGCATCGCGACACATGGCATTGCCGGGCTGGCCCGGCAGCATGGTGCCATGGTGCTGGAACAATGCGCGGCGCGTGGGCTGGACGTGCAGGCGGGGCGAGTTACCGGGGTGATTACCGAGCGCGGGCCGGTCCGGGCGCAGGCCGTGGTGTTGGCCGGCGGGGCGTGGTCGCGCTTGTTCTGCGGCAACAGCGGCGCCGAGTTCCCGCAGCTCAAGGTCAGGGGGTCGGTGCTGCGCACGCAGCCCTTCGACGCGTCTCTGGCGGCCACGGTCAATGCCAAGAATTTCACCTGCCGCAAGCGTACCGACGGCGGGTATACCGTGTCGCAGTTCGGTGCCTCGATGGCCGATGTGGTGCCTGACAGCTTCCGCTTGATGGGCAAGTTCATGCGTGCATGGCTGGCCAACAATGCGTTCGTGAAGGTGCGCTTCGGCAAGCGCTTTTTTGAAGAGCTGGCCATCCCTCGCCATTTCGAACTGGACCGCATCAGCCCGTTCGAGCGCCATCGCATCCTGGACCCGGTTGCATCGCCGCGAGCCATAAAAATTGCATGGCAGCGGCTGACCGAGACCTTCCCGGTCTTCCGCGCGGCCAGCATCGCGCAAAGCTGGGCTGGCTATATCGATGTGACCCCGGATGCCTTGCCGGTGATGTCGCCGGTGGCCGATATCGCCGGCTTCTACCTGGCCTCGGGGTTTTCCGGCCATGGCTTCGGTATCGGGCCGGCAGCCGGCGAATTGATGGCCGATCTGGTTCTGGGCCGCACGCCGCGCGTGGCCGTCCATCCGTTCCGGTTTTCGCGCTTTGCCGAATAGGCCTCAGGCCGCTGGCGATTACATGACACGATACAAGGGGAAATTCGCATGACTTCTACTGTGGGCGTACACGAGCGGGCCGTCGTGGTCGACGGGCTGGTGTTTTTCAGCGACGGCAGCACGCGCGACATGCTGGCCGGTGGCGTCAGCGCCATCAACCTGACGGTCACCGATATGCGGTCCGATTTCGAGCAGGCGCTCAAGGACGTGATGGCGTGGCGACAGCGCGCGCTGGATCCGGAATCCGGATGGCTGCTGGTCGAATGCGCCGAAGATATCGCACGGGCCAAGCAGCAGGGCAAGCTGGGCCTGATCATGGGTTGGCAGAATGGCCGGCCGCTGGGCGACCAGCTCGATCGCGTGGCGCTGTTCCATACGCTGGGCATGCGCGTCATTCAGCTGACCTACAACGAAGCCAACTTGCTGGGCGATGGTTGCCTCGAGCGGCGCAACGCCGGCCTGTCGGCGTTGGGCATCGAGATGGTGCGCGAAATGAACCGCGTGGGCATCGCCATCGACCTGAGCCACTGCGCGCCGCAAACCTGCCTGGACGCGGCACGGCACAGCTCGCGTCCGGTGCTGTTGACGCATGCTAACGCCAATGCCGTCATTGCGCGGCCGCGCAACAAGTCCGACGAAGTGATCAAGGCGGTGGCCGCTACGGGCGGGGTGGTGGGCTGCAGTATTCATGCCTATCTGAGTTGGCGCGGCGATCCCGGGCAGCAGCCGCTGCTGGAAGACCTGGTGGCCAACGTACGCCACATCGGCGAACTGGTCGGCTATGAACACGTGGGCATCGGCACCGATTTTCCGGCCGTGGACACTTATGAAGCGGTGCGCCATGTCATGGTCATGTCGCGCACCAAATATGCCGCGTCCGGCGGCGATTTCTCGAACGCCTTCGGCGACGTGATGGAGGCGCGGTATCCGAGGGAAACCCCGACGCCCGCGCAATTTCCGCAATTGACGCGCGCCCTGGAACGTGGCGGCCTGAACGAGACGCAGATTCTGGGCGTGCTGGGTGGCAACTTCCAGCGCGCATTCGCCCAGGCATGGGCCGCTTGATCGATACGGAACCCATCATGAAAATCCGTCATATCCTGCAAGCCGTCGCCGCGGCAACTGCCTTGGCTAGCGTGGGCCTGGGTACCGCGCATGCAGACTTTCCCGAACGCACTCTGCGCATCGTGGTGCCGTACCAGCCCGGCGGCTCGACCGACACCGTGGTGCGCAAGTTTGCCGAACTGGTCGCTCCCGAACTGGGCCAGTCCGTCATTGTAGAAAACAAGGGCGGTGCCGGCGCTACCATGGGGGCACGCGCCCTGGCCACGGCCCAGCCCGACGGCTACACGCTGGCCATTCTGCCCAGCCCGGTATTTCGCATGCCGCATATCCAGGATATGGGCTATGACCCCAACCGCGATTTCACCTATGTGATGATGCTCAGCGGCTACACGCTGGGCGTGGCGGTGCCCGCCGGCGCACCGTATCGAACCTGGGCCGATTTCATCGCTTATGCCCGCGCGCATCCTGGCGACATTGCTTATGGCACGGCCAGTGTAGGCAGCGCGTCGAACGTCATGATGGAAGACATCGCCCGGCGCAATGGCGTCACGTGGCGGCATATTCCATACAAGGGCGAGTCCGATGTATTGCAGGGCGTGCTGGGCGGCCAGTTGCAGGCCTATGCGGGCTCGACCACGGTGCTGCCCATGGTGCAGTCCGGCAAGATGCGCATGCTGGTGACATGGGGCGCCCATCGCAGCGCGCAGTTTCCCGATGTGCCGACCCTGCACGAACTGGACGGCACACCGGCGGCGTATGCGCCTTTCGGTATTGCCGCACCCAAGGGGCTGCCACCCGCCATTCTCAAGACCCTGCATGACACATTCAAGCGCGTGGCCGAATCGGATGCCTTCAAATCGGTGCTGACCCAGTATGGCCAGGAACTGGTCTACATGGACAGCGCCGACTATGCGCGCTATGCCGCCGAGCAATTCAAGGCGGAAGAGGAAATCGTGAAGAACCTGGGGCTGAAGACGAACTGAGGCCGTTTCCCGCCCAATTCCACGCGGATCAACCAAAGGAGAGCTTCTATGGTCAACGCTGTAACCAACGACAAGAGCGGGATGTCCGGCCGCCGCCGCTTCGTGGCGGGCCTGTTGGGCGGAGCCGCCCTGGCAGCGGGGCTGCCGGCAAGAGCGGCGCCCGATCCGGCTACGAAGTGGCCCGAGCAGCCGATACGCCTGGTGGTGGGATACCCCCCTGGCGGCGGCACCGACACGGTGGCCCGCCTGCTGGCCCAGCAGTTCTCCGACAGCCTGGGCCAGCAAGTCGTGGTCGAGAATCGTCCCGGTGCCAGCGGCACGATTGCCACCCAGCAAGTGGTGCGATCCGCACCCGATGGATACACCCTGCTGTTCGCGACGGCATCGCCCCTGACCGGTGCGCCTCTTACTATGAAGGGCTTGCAATACGATCCCATGGCGGATCTCGACCCCATTACGCTGGTGGGCAACGGGCCGTTCATTCTGGTGGCCAACCCGGCCTTTCCGCCGAATACCCTGCCTGAATTGGTGGAGTACGCGCGCCAGCATCCCGGCCAGGTCAACTATGCGTCGCCAGGCAACAGTACCGCCAATTATTTTTTCTGCGAACTGCTCAACATGGAAGCGGGCATCAAGACAGTGAACGTGCCGTACAAAGGCAGTTCGGCCCTGGTCAACGACCTGATTGGCGGCTATGTGCAATACACGCTGGAAACCCCGGGTACGACCCTGCCGCTGATCCGTCAGGGCAAGCTCAAGGCGCTGGCCATTTTGCATGACCAGCGCCTGGCCAAGGCGCCGGACATTCCCACCGCGATCGAAGCAGGCTTTCCGCAATTGGTCGGAGGATCCTGGTATGGCCTGCTTGCGCCTGCCGGCACGCCCAGGCCCATCATCGACAAAGTCCAGCAGGCGACCGTGGCTGCCTTGAAGACACCCGCCATGCGCACCGCGCTGGAAGAGCGCGACGTGCTGGCACAAGGCAACACACCCGAGCAGTTCCGGCAGTTCATCGAAGCCGAATACCGCAAGTGGAAAGACGTCACTGGCCGCATCGGCATCAAACCGCAATGACACCTGGGCGCATCTCATGAACACCACTACGCATGCCGGTCCCGACCTGACGCAGGGCAGCGCGCCGCTGTCCATGCGGCCCACCCTGGCCGGCCTGGATCACATGATCTCGGCGGGGCATTATCTGGCCACCCAGGCCGGTGCGCAGGTGCTGCAAGCTGGCGGCAACGCCATCGATGCCGGGGTGGCGGCGGGCATCGCCCTGGGTGTGGTGCAAAGCGATATCGTCAATGTGGGTGGTGTGGCGCCTTGCCTGGTGTACGAAGCCGGCACGCGCAAGGTCTGGAGCATCTCGGGCCTGGGCCACTGGCCCAAGGCCGCCAGCCTGGACTTGTTCATGGACCGGCACGGCGGCCGTATCCCGGCCGGCGTGCTGCGCACAGTGATTCCCGCCGCGCCGGATGCCTGGATCACGGCACTGGAGCGTTTCGGCACGTTCTCATTTGGCGATGTGGCGGCCGCCGCCATTGGCTTTGCCCGTGACGGGTTCGTGATGTACCCCCTGATGGCCGAAGTGCTGGCGGATCACCAGGACGACTACCGGCGCTGGCCATCCAGCGCGGCGGTCTATCTGCCGGGTGGCAAGCCGCCGCAGGCGGGCCAGATATTCCGCCAGGCCGATCTGGCGGCCAGCCTGCAGTACATGGCCGACCAAGAGCGCGCCCAGGCCTCGGGCGGCCGCCTGGCGGGATTGGCGGCCGCGCGCCGGGCTTTCTATCAAGGCGATATCGCCGCTGCCATCGTCGACTACCACCGGGCGCACGGTGGGTTGGTCACCCACGACGACCTGAGCGGTTTCTCGGTCGATGTCGAACCTGCCCTCAGCACCGACTTCCGTGGCACGCAACTGTACAGTTGCGGCTTCTGGTGCCAGGGTCCGACGCTGCTGCAAATGCTCAATATCCTGGAGTCGCGCGACCTGCGCGCCCTCGGGCACAATTCGGCGCCTTATATCCACTTGCTGACCGAGGCGATCAAGCTGGCCTTCGCCGACCGCGAAGTGCACTACGGCGATCCGCGGCACCGGTCCGTGCCCCAGGATGTATTGCTGTCCAAGGCATACGCGCGCGAGCGGCTGGCGACGATTCTGGCCGATCGTGCCGGGCCCGACATTCCTGCCGCCGGCGATATGCCGGGCGCCGGCCTGTCGTTGCCGCGCGAGTTCACGCCTGAAGATACGCGCCGCACCGATCCCCGCCTGGACACTTCGTACGTGGCCGTGGTGGACAGGCATGGCAATGCGTTCTC
This sequence comes from Bordetella sp., assembly GCA_035628955.1. Lineage (GTDB taxonomy): Bacteria > Pseudomonadota > Gammaproteobacteria > Burkholderiales > Burkholderiaceae_B > Bordetella_A. The sequence goes on along the minus strand of DASPIV010000097.1, from coordinate 1,049 downwards.
GGCCACGCCCAGCGACGGCTCGTACAACACGCCGGTCATTCCGGGTACGGGCCTGTGCGCGTCCAGCCGCGGCAGCCAGTCATGGGCCGAACGCGGCCATGCCAGTGCCATCGGCCCAGGACGCCGCCCGCGCCTGACGCCGAACCCGTCGCTGGCTGTGCGGCCAGGCAGCTATGTCATGCCATTTGGCACACCGGGTGGAGACGTGCAATGCCAGGCCATGCTGCAAACCTTCCTGAACATGGAAGTATTCGGCATGGATCCCCAGCAGGCGGTCGAGGCTGCGCGCTTCGCCACTTTCAGCTTTCCGTCTTCTTTCGAGCCGCACAGTGTGCAGCCCGGCCGCTTGATGATCGAAGACCTGGTCGGCCCTGCGGTAGGGGAAGCGCTGGCAGGCATGGGCCACACTGTGCAATGGTGGCGCGACCGCAATTGGCGGGCAGGAGCGATGTGTGTGGTCCGCCACGATACAGGCACCGGTATACGGTGGGGAGCCGCCGATCCGCGGCGCCCGGCCTATGCAATAGGCCGCTGAGCGCGATTGCCCGTAGACGTAACGGATGACTACCGCGACGCATGATGTGGTGCGCGGCGAATCGCTTTGTTGCAATTGACAGGGATGTCTTGCCCGTTGGGCACGGTTTGCGCGCGAGCAGACGAGTACAGTGAAAGCACCTTTGAAGAAAAACAGGAGAGTTTCATGCTCAACACATCCTCGACCCTGCGGCGTGCCGCTATGGCTGCAATGACGGTTGCCATGGCCGGACTGGTATTTTCGGGCTGCACCATGACTTCCCCAAAGGCATCGGCCAACGCAACAGAGCAACGCCAAGAGATCAACAGCGGCGCCGACGCCACGCTGACCAAGCTGTATGAGACCTCGCCGCAAGCCAAGGAACTGGTCGCGCGCGCCAAGGGCGTGCTGATTTTCCCCGCGGTGCTCAGCGCCAGTTTTGTCGTAGGCGCCGAGCATGGCAAAGGTGTGCTGCGCGTCGGCGGCACGAACGCCGGCTACTACAGCACGACGGCGGGCTCGATCGGCTTCCAGG
>DASPIV010000096.1:0-2376 GCA_035628955.1 Bordetella sp. | reverse complement strand
CGGGTTGGCCACGACCAGGCGGCCGGCCCGGCCCCCTTGCCACTGGGCCTCGGCCTGCTCCACCAGTTGGCCCAGCGGCATCAGCGGGGCGGCCTCTTTACCGGCTGGCGCGGGGGCGAATGCCGGGAACATTTCATTGGTGAACGTGCGCGGATTGTCGTAGGCGGCCGAGATGCCTGCCGGCAACAGCATGGTCATGAACAGAACCAGGCCGCTGAAAGTAATCATCAGATGAAACGGCAGCCCCAGCACCGACAGGGCATTGTGGCCGTCCATCCAGGCGCGCTGGCCGCCCTTGCCCGGCCGGAAGGTGAAGAAGTCCGTAAAGATCTTCTTGTGGGTGATCACGCCGCTGATGATGGCGACCAGCATGAACATGCCGGCGATGCTGGCCAGCCAGCGCCCCCACGGAAAGCCTATTTCCAGCTCGAAATGGAAGCGATACAGGAAGTCGCCGCCGCGCGTCTCGCGCGCCTGCAATACCTGCCCGGTATCCGGGTCCAGCTTCACGCGCTTGAAACCTCGTTCGCCGGGCGCCGGCTTGGGCACCGGGTACACCAGGCCCAGTTGCGGCTCACGCGGCGAAGGCAGGCGGATGAACCAGCGCGCGGCGTCGGGGGCATGCTGTTCCAGATAGCGCTGCGCGACGTCGGCTGCCTGCGCGGCCGGCATGGCCACTTGGCGCGACGGCGTTTCGGGCTGCATCCATTGCGTGATCTCGGGGCGAAAGAAAGCCAGCGTGCCCGTCAGGAACATGGCAAACAGCACCCAGCCGAACACCAGGCCCGACCAGGTGTGCAGCCAGGACATGGCCTGGCGCAGCCCCTCGGCCGGCGGTTGTGGCGATTGTGGCGGTTGGCGCGGCTTCGGCGGCTTCATGCCAACCCCGCCGGCCGGCCCAGCCAGAACAGCCCTCCCAGCACGGCGGCGGGCAACAGCATGCCCATCCAGGCGCGCCAGGCGCTGCGAGTGGCGAACACCCAGGTGACACCGACGGCATAGACCACGAAGGCCAGCAGCATGGCCGTCACCACGGCGTCGACCCGTGCCAGGGGCAGCCATACGGCCAGGCAGGCGGCCGTAGCCGAGGCCAGGGCATATCCGCCCAGCGTGGCCGCGGCTACGCGCGATGCCACCGTCCATCGATAATGCGCCAGGCCGGCGCCGGGGATAGGTTTCACTGCAAACCCTGCGAACAAATTGATCTGAGAATTATAATCATTCTTAATGGGCCTGGCAGCCCCGCCGCCTGGACGGGGCCGCCGGCACAGGCTTTACCAGCGGTACCGCACCGCCGCCTTCACGGTGCGGTCATATCCGTACCAGCACCAGTTCTCGTCGATGCAAGACGCCACATAGCGCTTGTCGAACAGGTTGGCTACGTTCAGGCTGACCTGCCAGCCCTTCAGGGCCGGCTGCCTGCGGCCCAGGTCGTAGTCCAACCCCAGATCGAACAGCGTGGCGCCGGGGACCCGGAACGTATTGCCGGGGTCGCCCCAGGTCTCGCCCAGGTAGCGCACGCCCGCCCCCACGCCCAGGCCAGCCAGCGGCCCTTGCTGCATTTCGTAGCGCAGCCACGCCGAGGCCTGGTGCTTGGGCACGGCCACCGGCTGGGTGCCCTTCATGCTGACACCGGCCAGGTTGGGGTTGTCTTTGGTGTAGACATTGTGCAGCCAGCTGTACGACGCAATCACGGTCAGGCCATCGAGAAGCTCGCTCTTGGCCTCGAGTTCCAGCCCGCGCGTACGCACTTCGCCCGCCTGGATGCTGCAGCGGCCCGCGCCGCAGATATGCGTGGGATCGGGATCGGTAGTGGTCAGATTCTTGCGGCGCAGGTCGAACAGCGCGGCGGTCAAGAGCGTGCGCGAGCCGGGCGGTTCGTACTTCACACCCAGTTCGTACTGCTCGCCTTCCACCGGGTCGAAGGCCTGATTGTTCCAGCCCGTGCCGTTTTGCGGTTCGAACGATTCCGAATAGCTGAAGTACGGCGCCACCCCATTGTCGAACAGGTACAGCAAGCCGGCCCGCCCCGTGAAAGCCTGGGCACGCTGCGGCGAATGGGTACGCGCCCCGGTGGTCAGATTGGTGGTGTCGGACATGGTGCGAGCCCAGTCATAGCGCCCGCCCAGCAACACCGACAGCCGCCCCACCTTGATCTGGTCCTGCAGGTACAGGCCGGCCTGATATTGCGTCTGGTCCTGGTCGCTGGTGAACGGCGGCAGCACATAGCCTGCATCGTAGTTCGGGTGCCAGGTATCCAGATTGAAATCGGCCACGCCCCAGCGCGAAGCCGACAGGGTATCGGTGTTGATGCGCTGGTAGTCGAAGCCCAGCAGCATCGTGTGGGCAAACGCCCCCGTCTTGAAGTCGGCCTGC
>DASPIV010000095.1:0-3256 GCA_035628955.1 Bordetella sp. | reverse complement strand
GGTCGAATCTGGGGCCGCGCAATCCCGCTCTGGCCGAGGCCGTGCGCATCCGCGTGGCGGCGCTGCAAGCCGCCGATCCGGGCAACCGCGCGCCGATTCCGGTGGACCTGGTGTCCGCCTCGGGTAGCGGACTGGACCCCCACATCAGCCCGGCCGCCGCCCGGTATCAGGTGGTGCGTGTGGCGCGGCTGCGCGGGCTGCCGGCGAGCCAGGTCGAACAGCTGGTGCAGGCTCATACCAGCCGGCCGCTGCTGGGGGTGCTGGGTGAACCGGTCGTCAATGTGCTGGCGCTGAATCTGGCGCTGGATGGCATCGCGCCGCGATGAGCGGCGGCGTATAGTAGCGGTGCCATCTTCGCCGCGCCCCTCCATGGTCGACCCTGAACCACGCCCCGATCCCGATCGCCTGCTGCGCACGCTGGATCAGGCCGCTCGCGAGGCTGTGCGCGGCAAGCTGCGGGTGTACTTCGGCGCCTCGGCAGGCGTAGGCAAGACCTATGCCATGCTGGCCGCCGCCCACTCGCTGCGTCGCCAGGGTGCCGATGTGGTCGCCGGCATTGTCGAGACCCATGGCCGGCGCGACACCGCCGCGTTGCTCGAGGGCATCGAATCGCTGCCCTTGAAGGCGCTACCGTATCGCGGACGCCAGTTGGCCGAGTTCGATCTCGATGGCGCGCTGGCGCGCCGCCCCGGCCTGATCCTGGTCGACGAACTCGCGCACGCGAACGCACCCGGCGCACGGCATGCCAAGCGTTGGCAGGATGTGCACGAGCTGTTGGCGGCGGGCATCGACGTATGGACCACCTTGAATGTGCAGCACCTGGACAGCCTGAACGAGGCGGTGGGCGGCATTACCGGCATACGTATATCGGAAACCGTACCCGACGGCGTGTTCGACACGGCCGATGAAGTCATCATGGTCGATATCACGGCCGATGAACTGCTGCGCCGGCTGCGGGAAGGCAAGGTCTACCTGCCCGACCAGGCCCGTCATGCGGGCAAGCATTTTTTTCGCAAAGGCAATCTGATCGCGCTGCGCGAACTGGCGTTGCGGCGCACCGCCGACCATGTCGACGACGATGTGCAGAGCTATCGGCGCGAGCGCGCCATACAAACGGTGTGGCGCACGCGCGAAGCCATCGTGGCATGCGTGGGCGCCGACACCGACGCCGAGCATGTGGTGCGCAGCGCGCACCGGCTGGCCCAGGAACTGGAATGCGACTGGCACGTCATCACGCTGGATTCGCCGCGCCTGGCGCCAGTTTCGCAGGCGGCACGCGACACGCGGGGACGGGTGCTGGCGCTGGCCGAGAACCTGGGCGCGCGCACGGAAGTCCTGCCGGGCGGCGATCTGGTGCAGGCAGTGGCGGGTTATGCGCGTCGCCACAACATGACCAAGGTGCTGGTCGGGCGCGGTCGGGCGCAAAGCGCGGCGCGCCGGCAATGGCCCGTCACGGCGGCACTGGCGGGGTTGTTGACGCCAGGCTGGATCTGGCACCGGCGCAGTTTCGCCGATGCCCTGGCCGCGGGCTGCCCGGAGGTCGACGTGATCCGGCTGGGGGCGCCGCCGGTCGCCACGGCTGCCATTGACGCCCGCAAAGACACGCGCCAGGCGCCTGCGGCCGAGCCGCTTGCACGCCGCTATGCCGGCTATCTGTGGTCGGTGGTGTACTGCGGCGTGGCCGCGGCGCTGTCGGCGTTGGTGTTTCCCTTATTGCACCAGACCAACATCGTCATGCTGTTTCTTCTGGCGGTGGTGGCAGTGGCGCTGCGGCATGGCCGTGGGCCTGCCGCCCTGGCGTCGGTGCTCAGCGTCGGGCTGTTCGATTTTTTCTTCGTGCAGCCGCTGGCCTCGTTCGCCGTGTCCGATGTGCAGTACCTGCTGACCTTCCTGGTGTTGCTGGGCGTGGGGCTGCTGATCGGCCAACTGACCGCCGGCCTGCGCATGCAGGCGCGCGCCTCGGTCCAGCGTGCCGCCGAGGCCCGCAGTCTGTACGAATTCGCACGCGAGCTGTCTTCGGCCTTGCAGCCGCAGCAGATCGTGGCGGCGGCAGGGGCATTCGTGCATGCGGCCTTCGGTGCACGCTGCGGCCTATACATACTGGGGCTGGACGACCGGCTGGCTGCCGCCTTGCCGCCCGGCCAGGAATTGCTGGCGCTGGATCCGGCGCTGGCGCAATGGGTCTACGATCATGGCCAGGCCGCCGGCGCGGGCACTGCAACGCTGTCGACCAGCCCGCTGCTGTACTTGCCGCTGAAGGCGCCGTTGCGCACGCGCGGTGTGCTGGCGGTCGAGAATGCCATGAACGCGTCTTTCGGTACGCCCGATGCCCGGCGCCAGATCGACACCTATGCAACCCTGATCGCCATCGCCCTGGAGCGTCTGCATTACGTCGAAGTAGCCCAGCAGGCGCTGGTCAGCATGGAATCCGAAAAGCTGCGGCATTCGTTATTGGCCGCCGTGTCGCACGACCTGCGCACGCCGCTGACCGGATTGCTGGGCATGGCCGAGACACTGATGCGCGATCCGGCGGCATTGCCGCCCGATGCCCGCGTCACGGTCAGCGCCATGCGTGCCCAGGCGCAACGCATGCATGCCTTGGTGGTGAATCTGCTGGATATGGCTCGCCTGCAGAGTCATGCCGCGCCGCTGCGCATGGAATGGCAGTCGATCGAAGAGCTGGTCGGAGCCGCCCTGGCAGCCATGCGCGAAGCCCTGGCCGGCCATCGCGTCAGCGTGGCGCAATTGTCGGCGCTGCCGTTGGTGGAGTGCGACGGCGTGCTGGTGGAGCGGGTGCTGTGCAATTTGCTGGAGAATGCCGCCAAGTACGCGTCGCCGGGCGGTGAAATCCGCCTGGACGCCTATGCCCAGGATGGCCTGTTGCATGTCGCCGTCACCGACCAGGGCCCAGGCGTTCCCGCTGGCGACGAACGGCGCATTTTCGAGAAATTCACCCGTGGCGAACGCGAATCCGCGACGCCCGGCGTGGGCCTGGGCCTGGCCGTGTGCGAGGCCATTGTCCATGCCCATCGCGGCCGCATATGGGTCGAACCGGCGGTTGGCCGGCCTGGTGCGCGCTTTGTGTTTACCCTGCCGCTGGGTATCGTGCCGGCAGTGCAGCCCGATATTGCCTGATTGCCGACTATGTTCGACTACACGCCCCAGATACTGCTGATTGAAGACGACCCGCATATCCGCCGTTTCGTCCGGATGGCGCTCGACGGCGAGGGTTGCCAGGTGTTCGAGGCCGAAACCG
>DASPIV010000094.1:0-4573 GCA_035628955.1 Bordetella sp. | reverse complement strand
CAAGGGTTGTGGCTGGCGGTCCAGCGTCGCCACCAGGCCGGACTTGTCGGCCAGCCTCAGGTTGAGGTTGGCGGTGCGTACCGGGAAGGGCTCGCCGAACGCCAGGCCGGCCCGCGCCAGCAGCGTCAGCGCGCCGTCGGCGGTGGCCCCATCCAGGCTGATGTCGAGTTGGTCGAACGAGCCTTCCGCGTCAACGCGCACGGTGGCCGCGCAGGCCTCGCCGGCGGTGCCGCCAGCAGCCGGCCTGGCCTGTTCTTTGGCTTTGGCTTTGGCTTTGGATTTGGCTGTGACTGCCTTGCCCGCCTGTCCGGCCAGCATGCGGCCGGCGCACAAGGGCGAATCAGGCCCCACGCCGCGGGCAGCGATGTCCAGCCGGGCGCGCAGCGGCCACGGTTGCGCCATCTGCAACAAGTCGAACTGCCCTTGCAGTCCGGCAACGGCTTGCGCATGATCCAGGCGCAGGTTGGCCAGCCGCAACTGGGCGTGCCGGGCATCCGCATCCAGTGCGGCAACGAGGTCGCCGATGCCCAGGGGCAATGTGGCGCCGTCGATCTGCACGTCCAGTGCCCCCAGCGCCAGGCGATCCAGCGCCACCCGCACCGGCAGTTCGGGCAGTGCCGGGGGTTCGTCGGAAGGCGCTGCGTCGGGGGCGGAGGTCAAGGCCACATGCACGCTGGCGGCCGACAACTCGCGCACGTGCAGCAGGCGCTGTCCCAGCGCCCCCCAATTCACATCCAGGCGCAAACCGGCGATATCCACATCCGTACCGGGCAGGGCCAATTGCAGCCGCCCCACTTCCAGGCCGCCCAGCACGCTGCCGCGCACCTGCTCCGCCCGGCCGTCGAACTGCTGCGCCACCACCCCTATCAGCATGCGCGTGCCGGGCTGCGTGCCGGTCAGCCACAAGACGAACGCACACAGCAGCACGACCAGCATGATGGGCAGGGGCAACCACCAGACCAGTAGATGACGCAGTACGGCGCGCAAGCGGTTCAAAAGGCGATCCCCAGCGAGAAATGCAGGCGCAGGTCGCTTTCGCGCTGGCCGTATGCCAGGTCCAGGAACAAGGGACCGGCCGGCGTGCGCAGGCGCGCTCCCACCCCATAGCCGACGTTCATTTTCATTTCGCCGAACGATTCGGCCGCATCGCCGGCATCGACGAACACCGCCATGCCCCAGCGGTCGTTGAAATAGTGGTCGTATTCAATGCTGGCCACCGCCAGCGTGGGCGCGCCCACCACGGCATCGCCCCGGTCGACGCCGATGCTTTGATAGCGATAGCCGCGAATGGTGCGCGCCCCCCCGGTCCGGAAGCCGAAGTCGTCCGGTACGCTGGTTGCCGAGTCGGACCACACTCGCCCGACTTCGCCACGTATGGTCAGGAAGTCGCGCTGGCCCACCGGCCACCAGCGCTGGCCGCGCACGCGCGCCCGGAAAAACGGCTGCCCACTGTCGAGCACCACGCCAAGCCCGCCGCCCAGCGCAATCAGGGTGCCTTCGCGCGGATCGTATTTGTTGTCGACATCGCGGCGCAGCCATTCGGCGGTGAGCGTGGCGCTGGGCAGGTCGAATTCGTCGCCGCCGTCGATTTTGACGTGGTCGTGCGCCAGCAATACCCCCCAGCGGTTTTCGTATTCGACGCGGCTGTCGCCGGCGCCCCGGCGCTCGCGCAGCCGCGTGGCACCCAGGGCAAAGCGCCGCACGTCCAGGCCCTGGATATCGGAATGATCGGCCAACAGCCCGATGGAATCCCGCTGGCCTTTGGTGTCGGGCGGCATGTGGAAATCAAGGAACGCGCGCTGGCGCAGACGGTCGACACCGATACCGCTTTCCAGCGTGACAGGCACGCCGAACACCACGTTCTGCCGATAGTTCACTTCGGCCCGCACACCGGCATCGCTGTCGACGCCCAATGACGTGGCCACGCGCCGCGCCGGCGCCTCGACCACACGCACATCCACGGGCAGGGTCACGACACCATCGGAATCGTGCCGCGGCGCCGGGCGCGCATCCGGGCCGCCCGCCACTTGCGGGTCGCCCTCGGGCGTGGCGGCGGCCACGCCGGTTGAACCGGGCGCGCGAGCGCGCTCGGTGTGCATGGCGGCCGGCTGCTCCGAGGGGGGTGGCGATTGCGCCTCCGAACCCGATGCCGGGCCCGGCCCGGACTCCGGCGGCGAGGTGTTCAGCGTAACGAACGCGCCACGGAAGAACGAGGTGGATTGCAACTCTTGCTGCCAACCGTCGAGCCTGTCTTGCCGATAAGGGTCGCCGGGGGTATACCGCACATAGCGCTGTATCAGCGAATCGGGCACGCGCCGCAGGCCCTGCGTATTGAGCGCTCCCATGCGCACCTGCGGGCCGCTGTCGATGGTGATCGACAGGTGGACTTCGGCCGTATCGGCATGCACCGCGGCGTCCGAGGCGGTCATGTGCGCCAGCATGAAATCTCGCGAGGCCACGGCATCGAGCAGTGTCGATTTCGCCCGGTTCCAATCGCTGTTGATGAACGGCCGGCCCACGGGCAGCAGCCAGTTCTTGCGCAATTCCGCCACACGTTCGGCGTATTCGGGCCGCGTGACGCGGCCGGTGAAGCTGAGCTCGACCGACGCTACATGGGCGCGCTTGCCGGGCTCAATAGCGATGTCCCAGGTCTCGCCGCCTATGTCGGTGCCGGTTTTCAGCGTGACGGTCGGCGCAAAATAACCCTGGGTGGCCAGTGCGGCCAACGTTGCATCGCGCGCACGCCGCCGCAGGCGGTCGATTTCGCCGCCATCCTGGTCTCCGGCCAGCCGTGTAATGGCCCCGACGGCCTCGGTGATGGATTGCAAAGCGGCCGGCGTTACCCCGCCGGGATCGATGATGACTTCGGGAACTTGCGCGCGTGCGCCAGCTGCCGCGCCCCACAGAGCGGCCAGCAGCAGGGCGGCCCGTAACCGCATACGTCAGGTTGGCGGTTGAACGACGACAGGCGGCAACCGGCCGGCCATATCGCGTGGCAATGCCGCCACGCCGGCGGCCAGCTTGCGTGCGATGTCGCGATAGTGCCGCGCGGGTTCGCCATCGGGGGCGGCCACGACGGTGGGCCGTCCGGAATCGGTCTGGGCGCGGATGTCCATGGCCAGGGGCAAGCTGCCCAGCCATGGGGCCTGGTACTGCTCGGCCATGCGCCGCCCGCCGCCCTCGCCGAAAATGTGCTCGGCGTGCCCGCAGTGGGTGCAGATGTGCACGGCCATGTTCTCGACAATGCCCAGGATGGGCACGTCGACCTTCTGGAACATGCGCAGCCCCTTGCGCGCGTCCTGCAGCGCCAGGTCTTGCGGCGTGGTGACAATGACGGCGCCCACCACCGGCACCTTTTGGGCCAGCGTCAGCGCCAGGTCGCCCGTGCCCGGCGGCATGTCGACGATCAGGTAGTCGAGATCGCGCCAGTTGGTCTGGCGCAGCATCTGCTCGAAGGCCTGCGTCACCATGGGGCCGCGCCAGATGGCCGGCGCATCGGCGTCGATGAGAAAGCCTATGGAATTGGCCTGCAGGCCGTGGCCCTCGAGGGGCTCCATCGTTTTGTTGTCGTGGCTGGCAGGACGGCCCGAGATACCCAGCATGGTGGGCACGCTGGGGCCGTAGATATCGGCATCCAGGATGCCCGCCCGGGCGCCGTCGGCGGCCAATGCCAGCGCCAGATTGACTGCCGTGGTGCTCTTGCCCACGCCGCCCTTGCCCGAGGCGACCGCGATAATGTTGCGCACCGTGGGCAGCGGCTTCAGGCCACGCTGCACGGCATGGGTGGCCACCGACCATTTCACGGCAACCCGCGCATGCTGCAGCCCCGCCCCGGCCAAGGCCTGGCGGGCGGCTTGTTCGACCTGCCGGGCCGCATAAGCGGCCGGATAACCCAGCGTCACCGTGACCGACACCGTCTCGCCATCCAGGCCAATGTCACCGTCTTTTACAAATATGGCCAATTCCCGGCCTGAAACTGGCTCTGTTACGGTCCGCAATACCGCACGGACTTGCGCTGTCGTTATACTCATTACTCTGATTCCATAGGCAGGCCGGCTTTGCGCCGACCGCTACCCCCAAGGATAGCGGATACGCGGGAACCTTTTCTCCTGTTTTGCATCCGACCATCATGATCGACACTTTCTCCCGATTTCTTCGCGCCGTGGCGTTCGCCGTGCTGGCTCTGTTCGGCATGGCCATGGCCCTGGTGTTCATGATCTCGACCGCCATCGCGGTCGGCATCCTGTATGTCGTAGCCAAGGTACGCGGCAAGCCTTTCGGCGTGCGCGCCTACTGGAGCCAGCGCCAGACCTCGCGTCCGGGTGGCTTCCACCCCGGCGCAACGCCGCCCTTCACGCCGCCGCGCGGCGACGTGATCGACGTCGAGGCCCGCGAAGTCCGCTAAGCAGCGCTCGGCCTTTTTTTCCGCTGGGCCGCCGCCAGGCACAAGAATGCCCTCTCGGGGGCAAGCCTAAGCGCGGCTTGAGCCTTTTATCCCCGCCCCTGCCCGGCCTGGTCCGGCGCAGGGGCGCGTGCTTTTGCGCTGTTGCGAGCGCATCGGCGCACGGGGCCG
>DASPIV010000093.1:0-2101 GCA_035628955.1 Bordetella sp. | reverse complement strand
GTCGTCCTTGCCGATGATCGTGGTGCGCAAGCCGTCGGTGGTGTGCAGTTCGTCGTTCTCGATCTCGGAACACATATCCCGTTCGGCGTGCAGCCAGACGCGCTCGCCGCCGGGCTTGTCTTCGAACATCAGCGCATTGGCATTGCCGGGCGTACCGTCCCGCGAGCGGCTCAGGAAGCCGCTCTGCGTGGCGTTGCCGGGCAAGTCCCAGGGCGGCATGTTGCTGGCGTTGTAGACCCGCCCGATCACGATGGGGCGGTCGGGATGCCCGCCGATGAAGTCGATGATGACCTCGTCGCCGACGCGCGGCAGCTGGATGCCGCCGAATCCGCCGCCGGCCCAGGGGCTCGATACCCGTACCCAGCACGAGCTGTTCTCGTTTTTCTGGCCGTAGCGGTCCCAATGGAACTGCACCTTGATGCGGCCGAAGCTGTCGGTCCAGATCTGTTCGCCCTGCTTGCCTACCACCCTTGCCGTCTGCGGACCGTGCGTATGCGGCGCCGGCGTCAGGCGGGGCGCACGGAACGGCGTGCTGGAAGGCAGCACGGTGAACCCCACATCGAACACCGCCTCGTCCATGCCGCTGGCCTCGGCGGCCTCCTGGATGCGGTAGTAGGCCGACACGATCAGGTATTCGCGGTTCTCGGCCTGGCGCGGATGATTGCGCAGCGTGTACAGGTATCCGGGCGCCATGCCATGCACATTGCAGTTGCCGTTGACCTGTTCCTGGCGGCATTGCAGCTCTTCCAACCGGATGCGCGTATAGCGTTCGGCGTCGGCGGGGTTGGTATAGCCGCCCTGCCACTCGTACATTTCCAGGTCGCCATGGTCGTAGCCGCCGGGATTGTTGCGGCGCGCCTGCAGGTCGGCCCCCGGCGTCTTGAAATGGTAGTCGGACGTGGCGAAGGCGCCCGGCGTGATCTGCTCGGCGATCTCCCAGCTGGATATGTATTCCTGCTGGGGCACCGCCACACGGTCGGGCCCATAGTAGGGAATGGCGGCGTAGCCCGGGCAGGTCTCGTGCTGCGTCACGTCGTCGCTCAACACCAGGGTGTGGCGGTCGGCCTCGTGGCGGAACCAGTAGTAGATGCCTTCGTGCTCCATCAGGCGGCTGATGAAGGCGAAATCAGTCTCCTGGTACTGCACGCAGTATTCCCAACTGCGGTAGCTGTCGCTCAGCTTGAACTCCACCGGAAAGGGATATTCGGCCAACACCTCGCGGATCACGTCGGGCACGCTTTTGTTCTGGAAAATCTTGCTGTCCGAAGTTTGCGTCAGGTACCACAGCCAGGGGCGCACGGTGGCGCGATAGCGGTACAGGCGCGAGGTCGGCCCTTCGCGTCCGGCCAGCTTGCAGCGGGTGATATGGCCGTTCAGGTGGCGCGTGCCGGCCGCCGCCTCGATATCCAGTGTCAGCGGCTTGCCCAGCAACTGCTTCATGTCCAGCGAGTGCGACGGCGACACCAGGTCGACGTCCAGTTCGAATAGCTGCGACAGCGCCTCGTGGCCGACCACGCCGCGAAACGCCAACAAGGAGGCGGGCAGCGGCGTGCGGGCGATGACGGTGCGGGGCTGTAGCGAAATGACGTTGTCCATGTCTGCGGTCCGTGGTCCGTTGCGGGAAACCGCAAGCGGCCCCCGCGACGATGCTAGGCAGGCCGGATGACGCCAATACTTCAGTTCATGGGAAACGTAACAACGCCCCTGGGGCCGACGTTACAGAACTTGCGAACGCATACAAAGCCGCACGAGGGTGGAGCCGCAGGAGGGCAGACACCTGAAAACTCAGCGTCCGGTGCCCGCCGGCGCGTGGTCGGCCACGGCCTGGCGCAGGCAGGCCATGGCCGCCTCGACCGCGGCGGGCAGGAAAGTCTCGCGGCGCCAATACATGGCCACCGAGCCGAAGCCCGACAGGCGCACCGGCACGATGCGCATGGCGTTCATGTGCGAAAAGCGCAAGGCGGCACGGTGCGACGCCACCCCGATCAGGTCGCTGTTGTTGATCAGGGTAAGGTTGACGGTGACCGAATTCGATTCCACCGCATCGGCCGGTGCCGACAGCCCTACCGCTTCCAGCGCGGTATCCAGGGCATTGCGGATG
>DASPIV010000092.1:0-7207 GCA_035628955.1 Bordetella sp. | reverse complement strand
CGGCACCCACGAATAGAACCGCTGCGCATTGGCCATGGCCCCGTGCAGCAACAGCAGTATGGGCCGGTGCTTCCAGGGGTCGGTGAAATCGTCCAGGTAGTAGCTCAGGCGCAAGCCGTCGCGTTCGTAGTAATGCTGCATGCCTGTCCTTCTATTGTCTGATCATGCCTTACCGGCCGCTTGCGCCTGCCGTTGTCGGTAGGCGTCCACCACTTCCTCCATGCGCAGGAACGTCGCGCCTTCGTCGATCAACCGGCGCAGCAATCGTTCCAGCATGCGCATGCGATGGCCGCGTCCAATCACGAAAGGATGAAAGGTGTATGTGATGACACCCCAGTCGAAGTTCTCTTTCAGGTAAAGAAAATCCTCGATCCAGTTATCCATGACTCCGTTGGCGTTCATCAAGCCCGGAATCACGCTCTGCCCCGCGCGCACGAACTCGAAATGCGGGTAGTCGTCCAGCGACCAGCTGACCGGCATCTCTATCAAGCGCGTCGGGGTGCCGAAAACCGCGGGCTCGTCCAAGGCGAAGCGATCGCCTTGCCGAACCGGGTACGGCAAGTAATCATGGCCCATCATGCTGCTGTCATAGTCAAAGCCATGTTCCAGCAGCAGCGACAAGGTGTGCGGGCTCAGATCCCAGGAAGGCGACCGGTAGCCGCGAGCAGGACGCCCGGTCAGCGCGCGGATCGCGTCGTTGGCGCGTACCAGGCCTTTCAGCTCTTCTTCGCGCGTCATCAGGTTGGGGGCCACGTGAGTCCAGCCATGATGGCCGATCTCGTGTCCCGCTTCATATACGCGCCGGCAATGGTCGGGATAACTGGCCAGCGTATGGCCCGGGATGAACCAGGTCGACGGTAGGCCCAGACGATCCAGCAAGGCCAGCACACGGTCGGCGGCCACGGCGCCGAATTCGCCACGCGACACCGGCGTCGGGCTGTCCATGCCGCGCGCCAGCCACACCGAGATCGCGTCGAAATCGAACGTCAGGCAGACTTGGGCTTGCTTGGGGGCCATGGCTTACTCCAGGCGTATATCGGCTTCTTTGACGAATGTGCCCCAGTCGCCGATCATCTCCCGCATCTGGGCCGTGTGCGCATCGGCGCTATTGCCGATCAGGGTCAAGCCCAGGTCTTTGGTGCGCTGCTGCACGGCCGGATCCCGCAGGGCGCCGGTAAAGTAGGCGTTCAGTTGCTCGATGACGCGATCAGGCGTCTTGGCCGGCGCATAGATGCCCCAGTAGGTATCCGCGTTCACTCCCTGGATACCGCGCGACACGAACGTCGGTACCTCGGGTAGCAAGGGACTGGGCGTATCGCCGGTCACAGCCAACGCGCGCAGGCGGCCCGACTGGATATGAGGCAGGCCCGTGGTCGTGCCACCGAAATAAATCTGCACCTGCCCGCCGAGCAGCGCCGCCATGGCCGGCGCCACGCCCTGGTATGGCACGTGCACGATGTCGATGCCGGCCGCCCGGCGGAACATTTCGCCGGCCATGTGGGTAGAGGTTCCGTAGCCGCCGGACGCGAAGTTCAGCGTACCCGGCTTGGCCTTGGCCAAGGCAATCAGTTCTTCCAGGTTCTTGGCCGGCACCGACGGATGCATCAGCAATACCAGCGGTGCCCGCGCCAGCATCGTGACGCCGCGGAAATCCCGCACGGTGTCATAGGGCATGTCTTTCAGCAGCGAGGGATTGACCAGCATCGACAGGTCGCCACCCAGCACGGTGTAGCCGTCGGGGGTGGACTGCGCCACGTTCGAAGTGCCGATCACCGACGCGCCGCCGGGGCGATTGTCCACCACCACCGACTGCCCCGCGGCATCGGCCACCGGCTTTTGCAGCATGCGGATCAGTACGTCGGTGGTGCCCCCCGCCGGATACGGCACGACCACCCGCAGTGGCCGCTCGGGAAAAGAGTCCGCCAGCGCCGGGGCCGCGGCCCCGGCCGCCGACAACGCCAGCAAAGCAACCAGCATACGCCTGATGTTCATGAATATCCTCGAGAGAATTGGCTTGATGCGCCAGCATTCTAGGCAGCATGCGGGACTGCGAATATGACCTACATTACAATTTCAAGCCCCTGTGCACCGTCCCATGAAGGAAGTCATGAGCCTGGAAACTACCCAGACCACCTCCCTGCCATGGGATCAGCCTGCCATTCTGGCGCTGCTGCGCGCCAATACTTGCTTCGGGCAAATGGCCGAGCCGATGCGGGCCGCCTTTGCCAGCATTGCGCAATGGCGGCGCCTGGACCATGGCGAATTGCTGGCCGGCCGGGGCACGCCCGCACCAGGCGTCGTGATCATTCTGAAAGGCGCCATACACACCAGTTCGTTTTCCGACGATGGCCACGAGTTCGCGTTGTCGATGCTGGAATTCGATGGCTTGTGGGGGGTGGCGGCGGTACTCGATGGTGGCGGCATGCTGCGCGACAGCCGGGCCTACCAGGAAACCGACATCCTGTTGTTGCCGCGAGTCGCCTTTCTGGAAGTGCTGGAAAGCGAGCCCGGGCTCTATCGCCACTTCGTCAAGCTGCTCTGCCGGCGTATTCGTACGGCCCATGCCATCATCGATGAACTGGCCCTGCGCAGCCTGCCGCAACGGCTGCCGCGCTTGCTGGGGGCCCTGACGGCGGGCCGGCCTCGCACCGAACAAGGCATCGCCGTGGCGCAAACCCAGGACACCCTGGCCACGCTGCTGGGCGTATCGCGCCATGCGGTGAACCGCGAGCTCAAGCAATTGGCCAGCCTAGGCCTGATCGGCCTGGGCTATGGCGAAATCTGGGTGCGTGACCTGGAAGGATTGAAACAAATCTGGCACGAGCACAGCGCCCATTGAGCCGCGCCCGCCGCCCGCCTACAGCGCCTGTTCGCCGTTTTCACCGGTACGGATGCGGATGGCCTGTTCGACGGGGGTAACGAAAATCTTGCCGTCGCCGATTTTGCCGGTGCGCGCCGCCTTGATCACGGCTTCGATGGCGGGCTCGACCATGTCGTCGGCCAGCACGACCTCGACCCGGATCTTGGGCAGGAAATCCACCACGTACTCGGCTCCCCGGTACAGCTCGGTATGGCCTTTCTGGCGGCCGAAGCCCTTGACCTCGGTGACTGTCAGGCCGCTGACGCCGACTTCGGCCAGCGCTTCGCGCACTTCGTCGAGCTTGAAGGGTTTGATGATGGCAGTGACTTGTTTCACGTTGTTCTGGTCCGGAAGATAAATCGAAGAGCCGTGCAAGGTTCAGACGGTTTCCCGGAACCCGTTGGTGACAGGATAGCGCCAATCCCGGCCGAAAGCGCGCGGCGTGATGCGCGGCCCCGGCGGCGCCTGGCGGCGCTTGTATTCGTTGATACGGATGAGGCGCACCACTTGTTCGACCGCCGGCTCGGGAAAACCCGCGGCCGCGATCTCGGCGGCCGACTGGTTGCGTTCCATGTAGCGTTCCATGATGCCGTCCAGAATGTCGTAGGGCGGCAGGCTGTCCTGGTCGGTCTGGTCGGGCCGCAGCTCGGCCGACGGCGGGCGCGTGATGATGCGGCGCGGAATGACCTCGTGTTCGCGGTTGCGCCATTCGGCCAGGCGGTACACCAGCGTCTTGGGCACGTCTTTGATGACTGCGAAGCCGCCGGCCATGTCGCCGTACAGCGTGCAGTAGCCGGTGGTCAGTTCGGATTTGTTGCCCGTGGTCAGCACCAGGCGGCCGGTTTTGTTCGACAAAGCCATCAGCAGCGTGCCGCGCACCCGGGCCTGGATGTTTTCTTCGGTGGCATCGATCGGCAGGCCGGCGAATTGCGGCGCCAGCATGGCCTCGAAAGCGTCGACCGCCGGGCTGATGGCGATGTCGTCGTGGCGCACGCCCAGCCGCTGCGCCATGTCGGTCGCGTCGGTCTGCGAAATATCGGCCGTATAGCGCGACGGCATCATCACCGTGTGCACGTTCTCGGCACCCAGGGCATCTACCGCCACCGCCAGCACCACGGCGGAATCGATGCCGCCGGACAGGCCGATGATGGCGCCGGGGAAGCCGTTCTTGCCCAGGTAGTCGCGCACGGCGAGCACCAGCGCGTTCCAGACCTGCTCTTCCAGGCAGTACGGGGCCACGTCGGCGTGCCGGGATAGCGGACGGATGGCGCCCGAACTATCGGCTTCGACCACGTTCACGCCTTCGGCGTAGTCGGGCAGCCGGGCGGCCGATTGGCCTTGTGCATCGAGCGCGAACGAGGCGCCATCGAAGACCAGTTCGTCCTGGCCGCCCACCATGTTGGCGTAGATCACGGCACAGCCGGTGTCTTGCGCGCAGCGGCGCACCACGCGCAAGCGTTCGTCCTGCTTGCCGGTGTTATAGGGCGAAGCATTGGGTACCAGCAGCACTTGCGCGCCGGCTTGCGCCGCGGCCCGCGGGGCATGGTCGAACCAGATGTCTTCGCAAATATTCACGCCGAAGCGCACGCCCTTGACCTCGAACACCAGCGGCTGGTCGTCGGCCGAGAAATAGCGTTGTTCGTCGAACACCGAATAATTGGGCAGCTCGCGCTTGCAATACACGCCCACCACCCGGCCTTCGCACAGCACCGTGGCCGCGTTATACAGCTTGCCCGCGCGCGCCAGCACATGCCCGACCAGCAGGTGCAGGCCCGCCAGCCCGGCGGTATCGTGGCGCAGCTGCTCCAGCGCGGCTTCCTGGCTTTCCACGAAATGCGGCCGCAGCAGCAGGTCTTCGGGGGGGTAGCCGGTGAGCACCAGTTCGGGCGTGACCAGCACGTCGGCGCCCTGGCCATGGGCCGAACGGGCGGCCTTCAGAACGCGGGCGGCATTGCCCTTGATATCGCCTACATAGGCATTGATTTGCGCAATGGCAACCCGGGCAGCGCTCATGGACGACGGTTCCACATCGGTTGAATACAGATAAAAATTATCGCACGCCGGCGCCGGCGTCCGGATCCAGGGCCGGGCGGGCACCCTGGCCATCCAGAGCCCGCTCGCGCGCCATATCGCGCCGCAGCGCCTGGCCCAGGCCTTCGCCCATGGCGCCGATGTCGGCGCCGGAGGGCTGCTGGTACAGCCGCAACCCCAATTCGGGCAGGATGGCCAGCAGGTGATCGAATACGTCGCCCTGGATGCGTTCGTACTCGACCCAAGCCGTCAGCGCCGTGAAGCAATAGACTTCGATGGGGATCCCGTCGGACTGGGGCTCCATCATGCGCACCATCATGGACATGTCCTGGCGGATCTCGGGATGCCGCTTCAGGTAGGCCAGCGCATAGGCGCGGAAGGTGCCGATGTTGGTCAGCCGCCGCCGGTTGGCCGGCAGTTGGGCGAGCTCTTCGCCCAATTCGTGGTTCGACTGGCGCAGGTCGGATTGCTTGGCGGCCAGGTAGTCGTGCAGCAGCCGGAAGCGCATCAGGCGATCGGCCTCGCCGTCGTTCAGGAAGCGCACGCTGGTGGCGTCGACCCGCACCGTGCGCTTGATGCGCCGCCCGCCGGACTCGAACATATGGCGGTAGTTGCGGTAGCTTTCCGAAAACAGCTTGTAGGTGGGCACCGTGGTCACGGTGTTGTCCCAGTTCTGCACCTTGACGGTATGCAGAGCGATGTCGCGCACGAAGCCGTCGGCGTTGGACTGCGGCATCTCGATCCAGTCGCCGATGCGCAGCATGTCGTTCGAGGTCAGTTGGGTGCTGGCCACCAGCGACAGCAGCGTATCCTTGAATACCAGCAGCAGCACCGCCGACAGCGCGCCCAGGCCGGAGATCATCCACAGCGGCGAGCGGTCCAGCAGGATGGACAACACCAGTACCGAACAGACGGCGACCAGCATCAGTTTGCCGATCTGGATATAGCCCTTGATAGAGCGTGTTTGCGCCCGCGTCGTGGCCGAATAGGTGTCCTGCCAGGCGCTGAGCACGCCGCTGACCGCCATGAAAATACAGATCCAGGCCGCGGCATGGGCCAAACGCCCCACGACCGCGACGGCGCGGTCGGCATGCGGCACCAGCCCGATACCCACCGACACCACGATGAACGGCACGGCGTACCAGAAGTTGTGATACGCCCGGCGGCGGCGCAAAGCCTTGTCCCAGTCTTCACGCCCGGTAAGCACCAGCAGCCGGTGCGCGCAGGCCAGCACGATGCGCGCGCCCACCCACTGCGCGACCAGCGCCGTCAGCACCAGTGCGCCGATGCCCACCAGTGTCTGCGCCCAGACCTGGGTCGGCACGTATTCTCCGAGCCGGACCACCAGTCGTTCCCATTCCATTGCCAAAGCCGGGCTCCTTTGTATGGCTTGCCCGAATTATCCAACAAGTCGCGCCGCATGGAGCATGGCGCGGGGCTGGCCCTATAATTCCGCCCATCATGGCAAAAACACCCTCCTCCGACCAAAACCAGTTCGCCAATAAGGCGCAAGCCTGGTCCGCCCGGTTCTCCGAGCCGGTTTCCGAACTCGTCAAGCGCTATACCGCTTCAGTGGATTTCGACCAGCGCCTGGCGCGCCACGACATCCAGGGATCGCTGGCACACGCTGAAATGCTGGCTGCCCAGGGCATCATCCCGGCCCAGGACCTGGCCGACATCCAGCGGGGCATGGCCCAGATCCTGTCGGAAATCGACGCTGGCACCTTCCAGTGGCTGCTCGACCTGGAAGATGTGCACCTGAACATCGAAAAACGCCTGGTCGAGCTGGTGGGCGATGCCGGCAAGCGCCTGCACACCGGCCGCTCGCGCAACGACCAGGTAGCCACCGACATCCGCCTGTGGCTGCGCGCCGAGATCGACAACCTGATCGGCTTGCTGCGGCAATTGCGCCATGCCCTGGCCACCGTGGCGCTGGAACATGCCGCCACCATCATGCCGGGCTTCACCCACCTGCAAGTAGCCCAACCGGTTACGTTCGGTCACCATTTGCTGGCCTACGCCGAGATGTTCGGCCGCGATGCCGAGCGCCTGGCCGATTGCCGCAAGCGCGTCAACCGCCTGCCGCTGGGCGCGGCCGCGCTGGCCGGCACCAGCTTCCCCATCGACCGCGAACGCGTCGCGCAAATCCTGGGCTTCGACGGCGTATGCCGCAATTCGCTGGATGCGGTGTCCGACCGCGACTTCGCCATTGAATTCTGCGCGGCCGCCGCGCTGATCATGACGCATGTCTCGCGCCTGTCGGAAGAGTTGGTGCTGTGGATCAGCCCACGGGTGGGCTTCATCGACCTGGCCGAT
>DASPIV010000091.1:0-2918 GCA_035628955.1 Bordetella sp. | reverse complement strand
GCAGCGAAGCCAGCATGCCCTGGTAGTCCAGGCCGTGCGTGGCGGCGTCGTAGTAGTCGTAGTTCTCGACCTGGAAGCCCGCGCGCTCGAAGAGGGCCCGGTGGTTTTCCCAACTGGGGTTGCTGATCAGTACCTTGGACTGCGGCAGCAGCTGGCGCAAGAAATCGGCGCCGATCTTCAGTGCCCCGGTACCGCCCAGTGCCTGGGCAGTCAGTACCCGGCCTTCGGCGGCCAGGGGGGAGTCGGCCCCCAGCAGCAGGGTCTGAGCCCCCTTGTTGTATCCGGCGATGCCCTCGATGGGCAGGTACCCGCGTGCCGCGGCTGCCTCGATGCGGGCAAATTCGGCCTTGCGGACCGCGGTCAGCAGCGGAATGCGGCCGTCGTCGTCGTAATACACGCCCACGCCCAGATTGACTTTACCGGGACGGGTATCGGCGTTGTATTGTTCGTTCAGCCCCAGGATGGGGTCGCGCGGCGCAAGTTCGACGGAATCGAAAAGAGAGCTCATGAGGTTCAGTATGGGTATGTGGACGCGGAGGGCGGTGCTGTGGATAATGGGGGGTTTACCCTGAGACAGTCTAGCATGACCGATCCTGGATTCGTCGATTTCCCTGGCAGCCCATTTCATCTGTACCAGCCTTATCCGCCGGCGGGCGACCAGCCCGCCGCGATCGAGGGCCTGGTGGCGGGCATGCAGGATGGCCTGATGTGCCAGACCCTGCTGGGCGTGACCGGCTCGGGCAAGACATACACCATGGCCAATATCATCGCCCGGCTGGGCCGGCCGGCGCTGGTGTTGGCACCCAACAAAACGCTGGCGGCGCAGTTGTACGCGGAAATGCGCGAGTTCTTTCCCAAGAACGCCATCGAATACTTCGTTTCGTACTACGACTACTACCAGCCCGAGGCGTACGTTCCCACGCGCGACCTGTTCATCGAGAAAGACTCGTCCATCAACGAGCACATCGAACAGATGCGCCTGTCGGCCACCAAAAGCCTGCTCGAACGCCGCGACACCATCATCGTGGGCACGGTTTCGTGCATCTACGGTATTGGCAATCCCGGCGACTACCACGCCATGGTGCTCATCCTGCGCTCGGGCGACCGCATCTCGCGGCGCGAGGTGCTGGCGCGCCTGGTGGCCATGCAATACACGCGCAACGACGCCGATTTCACTCGCGGCACGTTCCGGGTGCGGGGCGAGACGCTCGATATCTTTCCGGCAGAAAGCCCCGAACTGGCGCTGCGCCTCACGCTGTTCGATGATGAAATCGAATCGCTCGAACTGTTCGACCCGCTAACCGGCCGGGTGCGCCAGAAAGTGCCGCGCTTCACCGTTTATCCGGGTTCGCATTACGTTACCCCGCGCGACACGGTCCTGCGCGCCATTGAAACCATCAAAGAAGAACTGCGCGAGCGCCTGAAGCTGCTCACCACGGAAGGCAAGCTGGTCGAGGCGCAGCGCCTCGAGCAGCGCACGCGCTTCGATCTCGAGATGCTGCAAGAGCTGGGCTTTTGCAAAGGTATCGAAAACTATTCGCGCCACTTGTCAGGTGCCGCGCCGGGCGATCCTCCCCCCACCCTGATCGACTATCTGCCGGCAGATGCGCTGATGTTCATCGACGAAAGCCACGTCACCATCGGGCAGTTGGGCGGCATGTACCGGGGTGACCGGTCCCGCAAGGAAACCCTGGTGCAATATGGGTTCCGGCTGCCGTCGGCGCTCGATAACCGGCCGTTGCGGCTCGAAGAGTTCGAGGCGCGCATGCGCCAGTGCGTCTTTGTATCGGCCACGCCGGCCGCCTATGAACAAGAGCATTCCGACAATGTCGTCGAACAAGTGGTGCGGCCCACCGGCCTGGTCGATCCCCTGGTCGAAGTGCGTCCGGCTCGCACGCAGGTCGACGACTTGCTGGGCCAGATCAAGCTGCGTGTAGCCGCCCAGGAGCGCGTGCTGGTCACTACGCTGACCAAACGCATGGCCGAAGATTTGACCGACTACCTGGCCGAACATGGCGTGCGCGTGCGCTACCTGCATTCCGACATCGATACGGTAGAACGCGTCGAGATCCTGCGCGATTTACGCCTGGGCACGTTCGACGTGCTGGTGGGCATCAACTTGCTGCGCGAAGGCCTGGACATTCCCGAAGTGTCCCTGGTGGCTATCCTGGACGCCGACAAAGAAGGTTTCCTGCGTTCCGAGCGCAGCCTGATCCAGACCATCGGGCGGGCGGCGCGCAACCTGAACGGCCATGCCATCCTGTATGCCGACAACATAACCGCTTCCATGCGGCGCGCCATGGACGAAACCGAGCGGCGCCGAAACAAACAGTTGCAGTTCAATATCGACCACGGCATTACCGCCCGGGGCGTCAGCAAGGCTGTCCGCGAACTCATCGATGGTATCGTCGCGCCGACGCGCCACGATACCCTCGAGGCCGGCATCGCGCCCGAAGTGCTAAGCGACGAAAAGGCCGTGGCGCGCGAGATCCGCCGCCTGGAAAAACTCATGACCGACCATGCCCGCAACCTGGAATTCGAGCAGGCGGCAGCGGCCCGCGATGCGCTCAATGCGCTCAAGCAGCGGGTACTGCTGGGCGGCACTGCTTAGCGCCGGGCCCACATCCAACCGGTCCGGAAGCGCGGCGGTGCTGCATTGCGGTCAAAGTCGCGGGTTTGTTACCGCCAGGCCCGAAAATCATTGATGTATCACTTTATATTATTGTTTTAAACTATTGATAATATAGATAAAAATAATCAATACGTGCCAATTGTGTGCGCATGCGCAATTGCAAAAAAAACTTGCTATATTCCGGGTTTTCCCTCAGACTTGCACCCATGATGACCAAGGTACTTTTCGTTTGCATGGGTAATATCTGCCGCTCCCCAAGCGCAGAGGGCGTTTTTCGCCATTTGGT
>DASPIV010000090.1:0-2486 GCA_035628955.1 Bordetella sp. | reverse complement strand
CCCTTCGCGCTCGAGGATGCGGATGGCATCGCGCACCGGCCCTCGGCTGACCTGGAAAGAATCGGCCAGGCGCTGCTCGTTCAGGGCATCGCCCGGCAGCAGCTTGCCCTTGATGATGGCATCGCCCACCTGGGCCGCGATCTGCTCGGGCACGGTCAGGGTAGGGATGTGCTGGCGGTCTTCGAACAAGCGGAAGGCCACCGCGTTTTCCAGGTCGGTCAGTAGTTGGCTGGGCTTGGGCACGATGGGCACAACGCAGAAAGTGGTTGACCTCATCTTAGAGCACAATAAGATTGTTAACAATACGTTGATTGATAGGAACCCGCCGTCGTCGGCCTGCGGTCCAGAGCGGCGTCCAGGTCGCGGGGCTACCCGCCCGTCATCATCACTACGGCATCCAGCGCGCAATAGCCTTCGCCCTGGCTCTTGAGCAGGATCGGGTTCACGTCCACGCTGTGGATGTCGGCATGGGTGGCCATCAGCCGCCCAACCGCAATCATCGCGTCGGCCACGGCGCCGATATCCATCGGCGTTTCGCCTCGTACGCCCGTAAAGATCGGAGCGATGCGCAATTGCCGCAGCTTGTCGAGTGCATCCTGGCGCCTGAAGGGCGGCAACAAAAGCTGCACGTCGGGCAGGGCTTCCACATACTTGCCGCCGTCGCCGACGACGATAACCGGCCCGAAAACCGGATCGCGGTGCGCGCCGATCATGAGCTCGTGGCGCCCGCGCTCCATCCGGGCGACGATGATGCCGTCCAGGCGCATTTGGCGGTCTGCGAGCGCTGCCGCGATCTGGTGCCAGGCGTCAGTGGCCTCTTGCCTGGTACGGATGCCGAGCTTGACGATACCCAATTCGCTCTTGTGGGCAACATCGCTCGAGCAGCCTTTCATGACGACAGCTTCGCCAAAGCTCTCCAGCGCGTCGATCGCGGCGGCAAGCGAGACGCAAAGACGGTGTTCCACCATGCGCAGCCCCTGGCTGGCCAGCAGGCCCAGGCTGTCTGCCTCGTTAAGCATGCGGGCGGCGGCGGTGGGCGGGCGCCTGTCCGGCGCGGGGTGCGAGCGGTGCGGGCCTGCGCATGCTGCCTGCCGCGCAGTGGCGCGATCGATCAATTCGTAGTGCTTCAGGCAGCGCCCCAAGGCTGCAATCGCCTGGGCTTCGGTAGGAAAAGTGGGAATGCCCTGTTCGATGAAGTGCGCCGCTACATTCGGCTGGGGCGCGGCGGCGACGACCGGCTTGCCGGTGGCTGCCTCGAGCTGCCCTGCGGCGGCGGCGAACGCCTCGACATCGTAGCCCGCGCCTGCCACCGGAAAACCTACAAAGAATGCGTCGGCGGCCGGGTCTTCGGCCACAGTGCCCAGCGTCTTGCCGAACAGGCTGCTATCGGTCAGCAGCGCACCAGTGACGTCGATCGGGTTCGTGATATTGGCAAAGCTGGGCAGTATCTGCCCCAGCGCCGTGCGTGTCGGCGCGGACAGCTTGGCCATGGGCATGCCCGCGCCGGCCGCGGCGTCGGCCGCCAGCACGCAGACCGCCCCGGAATTGCTTACCGCCACCAGCTTGCGCCCGCGGATGGTCCAGCCCTTCAGGTACAGCTCGGTGGCCTCGACCAGCTCGTTCATGGTTTGCGCCCGCCAGATGCCGTGGTGTTCAAAGAATGCATCAACCACACGGTCTTCGTTGGCCAGCGCGCCGGTGTGCGATTGGGCGGCCGCGCGGCCGTCCGGCGTACGGCCGGATTTGAGCGCCAGGATGGGCATTTTCCGGTCGCGCGCGATGCGGGCCATATGTTCAAGATGGTGCGGATCGGGAATGCCTTCGAGATACAGCAGCATCAGTTTCACGCGCGTGTCTTCGGCTACTGCCGCGGCCAGTTCGGCGATGGTCACGTCCGCGTCGTTGCCCGTGGCATGGGCATGGCGCACGCCTATGCCTCGCCGGCGCAAGAAGCCGTATGGCACGACGCTCAGGGCACCGCTCTGGCTCAGTACCGCCACATGGCCATCGGCCGGCGCGTTTTCCTTGAACATGGTCGAAAAGCTGGCAACCGCGCCGGTGCCGAAATTGGCCAGGCCTTGCGAATTGGGGCCGACGATCCGCATGCCGCGCTCGCGCGCATGGCGCACCATGCCGGCTTCTTTGTCGCGGCCTTCGGTGGAATTGCCCTCGCCAAACCCCGAACTCATGATGATGGCTATTTTGGTGCCCCGGTCGGCGCATTGCCGCACCGCCTCGACCGCGGTATCGCCGGGAATGGCCACGATGGCCATCTCGGGAGTTTCCGGCAGGCTTTCTATGCTGGCATAGGCTTTCAGGCCCTGGACTTCGGCACGGCCCGGGTTCACTGGCAACAGTGTGCCGCGATAGCCAAAGCGTTGCAGGTAGTCCAGCGGCCTGCCGCCGACTTTGTCGGTATTGTCGGATGCGCCAACGATGGCGATGGAACGAGGGTCCAGGGCGGCGCGCAAGTTGTCGTTCATGGG
>DASPIV010000089.1:0-3570 GCA_035628955.1 Bordetella sp. | reverse complement strand
GAGGCCAGCGGCGAATTCCATTTCCCGCGGCGCGGCGCCATCGTGCGCCCCCAGAAACACGATTACGAATGGCGGGTCAACGTGACCCAGCTCAGCAACCCCGACGGATCGGCCGCCGACGGCACCGACGCGCTGTCGCTGTCGGAAGGCGAACTGGAAGGCCGCCGGCAGATCGTCGATTACCTGGCCTTCCTGCGCGCGCGGGTGCCGGGTTTCGAGCACGCCTACGTGCTGGACATCGCGCCGCAGCTGGGCATACGTGAAACGCGCCGCGTCGTGGCCGAATACATGCTCAGCCGCGACGACGTGCTGGGGTGCGCCGATTTCGCCGACAGCATCGGCGTCAACGGCTGGCCGCTTGAAATCCACGTCGCCGGCGACGTGCAGTGGGTATGGCCGCCGATTCCGCAATCGCGCGGCTATAACCAGTTGCCGCTGCGCATGATCGTGCCACACCAGGCCCCCGGCACGGCGCACAACGTATTGGTGGCCGGCCGCTGTGCCGGCATGACGCATGAAGGCCAGTCGGCCGCGCGCGTCAGCGGCAGCTGCTTCGTCATGGGCGAAGCGGCCGGCACCGCCGCCGCGCTGGCGCTGCGCGCCGGGGTGGCTCCCGGCCAACTGCCCGCCGCGGTTCTGCAAGACCAGTTGCGCCGCCAAGGCGCCTTCCTGGGCGAGCCGGCATGATGCAGCTCGCCATTCTTTTCCGCCCCCCGTATGGGAACGGCCCGCAAGTCCGCAGGAGCACGACACCATGAGCAGTACAACCACAACTCAATCGGCCATCGTGGTAGGCGGCGGCATAGGCGGCCTGGCCGCGGCCCTGGCACTGACCCGCCAGGGCATCGCCGTGCAGCTGCTGGAGCAAGCCAGCCACATCGGCGAGATCGGCGCGGGCATCCAACTGGGCCCGAATGCCTTCGCTGCGCTCGACGCCCTGGGCGTCGGCCAGACCGCGCGCAGCCGCGCAGTGTTTACCGACCACATCATCATGATGGACGCGGTCGATGCCCGGGAAGTGGTGCGCATCGACACGGGCGCCGCCTTCCGCGAACGGTTCGGCGGCCCATACGCCGTCATCCATCGCGCCGACATCCATTTGTCCATTCTGGAAGCCGTGCAGCGCGACCCGCTGATCAGTTTCCGCACCTCGACGCAGATTGCCGATGTGCGCGAAGCTGGCGCGCAGGTCGAAGTGGTGGACACCCAGGGCCAGCGCCACCGGGCCGATGCGGTGATCGGCTGCGATGGCGTCAAATCGGTGATCCGCGAACGCACGGTGGGCGACCCGGCCCGCGTGACCGGCCACGTTGTGTACCGCGCGGTAGTGGAACGCGAGAACATGCCCGAGGAACTGCGCATCAACGCGCCGGTGCTATGGGCCGGCCCGCGCTGCCACTTGGTGCATTACCCATTGCGCGGCGGCCAGCAATACAACCTGGTGGTCACTTTCCACAGCCGCGAGCAGGAAGAATGGGGCGTGCGCGACGGCAGCAAGGAAGAAGTACTGAGCTACTTCCAGGGTATCCACCCGCGGCCGCACCAGATGCTGGACCGCCCCACCTCATGGCGGCGCTGGGCCACGGCCGACCGCGAGCCCGTCGAACAATGGGGCCAAGGCCGCATCACCCTGCTGGGCGATGCCGCGCATCCCATGACGCAATACATGGCCCAAGGCGCCTGCATGGCGCTGGAAGACGCCGCCACGCTGGGCGCGGCGGTCCAGGCCTGCGACGGCGACCTGCAGGCGGCTTTCCGGCGGTATGAATCGGTGCGTATCCCGCGCAGCGCGCGGGTCGTCTGGTCCACCCGGGAAATGGGCCGCATCTATCACGCCCAGGGCGTCGAACGGCAAGTGCGCAACAGCCTGTGGGCAGGAAAGGCGCAGGAACAGTTCTATGACGCGCTGCAGTGGTTGTATGGGTGGAAAGTCCAGGACTGCCTGGCATAGGCAGTCCCACGCTGCATCCCTCATGTGAGAAATACAGACTATTGAAGCTTCAAAGAGCCGGCAATGCCTCGATACGTTGAGTCATCGGCCTTCATTTCCTTGGCGAAGGACTGCGTGTCTGTGGCGGCGGGTGTCGACGCACTCGCCACTGCCTGGGATTCCCTGAATTGGGGATTCCGAATCGCAGCTTGTACGGCAGCTTCCAGTTTCTGAACGACTGCGGGCGGCGTCTTTGGCGGGACGAATACGCCGCCCCACTGCTCAAACTGGATGCCGCTGATCGAATTGCCTTCATTGATCGTCGGGATCAGCGGATATGCCGGGTCGCGCTCATGGCGCAGTACGCCGAACGGTTTCACTCGCCCCGTCTGAAGTAACGGAGCCGCCGACGACAGAGTCATGATGGCGAGATTCACATGGCCTGCCATCAAATCGGCCCCGATCGGAGCCGATCCCTTGTAGGGCACGTTAAGCCAGTTAAAGCCTCCAGCGGACGCAATGGCCACGCCGGCAAGGTGCTGCACTGTCCCGACGCCTGGATGCGCCAATGAGAAGCCATTGGGATTGCGCCGAAGCAAATCGGTGAGTTCATCGATATTGTTGGCAGGCACGTCGAGATTACCAACCAGCATCAGATTGGTGGCAAACGTCTTGCCCACCGGCATCACATCGCCTGCTGTATATCCCGCCGTTGGATTGATGATGGGTGCAAGAACTATGTCGTTGGTAGTCCCGAAATGCAATGTGTAGCCGTCTGGCGCAGATGCGATCGATTTGCGCACCGCGATCATGCCGGATGCGCCAGGGACGTTCTGAACGACAACGGACTGGCCCAACTCCGAGGCCAGGACGGGTGCGAGTGCTCGTGCGGCCGCGTCAGTCGCCGCACCTGCAGGAAACGGAACGATCATGGTGATCGAACGTTCGGGATAAGTCTGCGCAAATGCAGATAGAGAGAATAAAACAGTTCCAAAGAGCAACGGGGTAGAAAGAAATGAGCGCAGTGTTAGTTTCATGCAATTCCCCTGGATTATGTTCGACTGAATTTATTAGAAGCTACCAATGAAAGCGTCTACAGAAACCACTACCTTTACAAAAACCACTACTTTGTAAGTCTAGTTGCCCGGCTAATCCCCGCGAACAAAAGAACTCATTAAGCATTGAGAAAATCTGTATTCACGTTCAGGTTATGCCGGCACGCATCACAAAATATGTGGCGCGACTTCATTGCGTTGGGCCGCGTTATATGAAAGACTATTAAGAGTTAACATGTACTTATGAGAGCGGAAGTGAAGCCATCTGCCTATGACGGAGATATTCGTCTAATTCGAGACTATGGCTCCAAAACCATTGAATTGCTCGAGCCTTGCCCAGGTGAACTGATCCTGGATATCGGCTGTGGGGATGGTGAACTTTCTTCCGTCATCGCACGCAAGGGGGCTACGGTGCGTGGAATGGATACCGACGCGGCGGCCGTAGCCATCGCCCGTAGTCGCGGCATTGATGCCGTGGTCGCTGATGCAACCCATATTCAGTCGCCGGCTATTTACGATGCGGTCTTCTCTCACGCATCTATACACTGGATGCAGGATAGCGCCAAAGTGTTTTCCGGTGCGTGG
>DASPIV010000088.1:0-3590 GCA_035628955.1 Bordetella sp. | reverse complement strand
CGGACTGCGCCACGAACGGCACCCTGGCGATGCGCAATTGGCCGCCGGCGGCGTCTTCCAGGCCGGGCGCGATGCCCGCCGGTACCAGCAGCAAGGTGGGCCGCGCGTCATGGGCCAATGTCCGCGCCAGGGCGGTGGTGGGCGCATGCGGGTAGCAGAACAGGGTGGCCAGGCGGGCGCTGGCCCGCCAGTGCGCCAGCGCATTGTCGGCCAGGCCCAGGCCGCGCAAGAAGCTCTCCTGCCGGCTGCGCGAGGCCTGGAACGCATCGCGTTCAGCGCTCAGGCCGGGTTCGCGCAGCAGGCCCCCGGTGGCGGACGTGAATCCGGGAAAGAAAAAGTGCTTGAGCAGGCCGTCGGGCCGCTGCGACGGCAGGCCGTGGCAGCTTTCCACCCAGGGCTCGGCACTCAGGTATTCCAGGTTGATCCACACGGGCGGCCGGGCGCGCATTGCCTGTATGAAGCCAGCCGGGGGATCGCAGGCAAAGGCTTCGATGACCACATCGCCCGGCTTCAGGTCGGGCGGGGTATCGGTCCAGTGCACGATATCGATGCCGGTATGGACTTGCCGTGCCGCATCGGGTGCGACACCTGGCTGGATGCGGGCAAAAGTCCGCAGGTCGTCGACCCACAGGCGCACCTGCCAGCCACGCCCCTGGCACAGCCGCCGCGCCAGCCGCCAGCACACGCCGATGTCGCCATAGTTGTCGACGACGCGGCAGAAAATGTCGGCCTGCATGGGGCGGCCCGGGTGGCTTAATGGAACTGGGCCGGCGCGGTGTCGGCGTCTTCGGGCAGCTCGGCGTGCACCAGTTCGCCCAGCGGGTTCGGAAACTGGGGCGCCCCGCAGTCTTCGCAGTAGTCGGGCGGCAGTACACCGGGAATGCGGCGCACGTCGTGCACGCCGTATTCTTTGAGCAGCGCAGCGATCTCGTCGACCGTGTCGGGCAATTCTTCCTCGGCCGGCTGGTCTTCTTCGCGGCCGTACAGCGGCCAGACGCAGCCGTAGTAGACATCGTTGCTGTTGCGGGCGGTAAAGCCGACGCGGTATTCGTCGATACGCACGTCGCCGCAGCCGGCAATCACGGCGCGCAATTCGGACGGCGCCAGGTTGACGGCGCCTTCCAGCCAGTTCACCGCGGCACGCAGCGACAGCGGCCGTACGCGGCGGTCGGCTTCGCGGTTGCTGATGTAGTAGGCGTCGGGCAGCAGGCAATCGACCCCGCACCCGGGCAGCAGGGTGGCCAGGGTGGGCTGGGCCTGTTCGATCCACTGTGCCAGGCAGCTTTCTCGGCTGTGGCCCGCGTCGCCCGGCTGTTCTTGCCAGCGGAACACCGGTGCCCGTTCGGGTACGGCCACGGCAGCTACCACGTAGCGGGTGTCGGCCAGCATATTGGCGGTTTCGGTTTCGTCGTTCAGGAGCGGCTTGGCGGTCTCGGCCCCCAGGGCCTGGCTGCCCAGGCGCTGCAGCCATTGCCAGGTTTCAGAGAACGTGCGCGGCATCTGGTCGATGCTGACCAGCCAGGGCATCAGGGCGGCGCGCGCGCCTTCGGCCAGTACGTGGCCATGAAGCTGCGCCAGCAGCGCTTGCTGGGCCGGCGCCGCGATGGGGCCGGTAGGAATGGAGTAGCGGGTCCAGGCCACTACCGGCACCACGATCAGCAGTACGTCGTAGCGCTGGCCATTCTTGTCGATCTGCATCGATTCGGACAGGGTCTCGGCCTGTTCGATCAGCACTTCGTAGGCACCTGGGTCGCGCTGGGCCAGGTGGTCCAGCGCGGCTTCCAGCGGGGCATCCTGCCCGCCGCGCAGCAGCTTCGGGATGGCTTCGGCAAGCAGGCTTTCCCAGTACTGGTCTTCGACCCGGCTACCGGACCGGTTCAGCGACTGGGCAAGCGCCACCAGGCGCGACGCATCGCGGCTCAGGCGGGGAGAAGAGGGGCTGCGGGCACGGGCCATTGTTTTGTCGCGGGGTCCAAAAGTAAGGGGGCGGAACCCGCTAGTTTAACGCCGGCCCGGTGCCAGCCTGGTTTCGGTCCGCCCCCCGGCGGGGCGGAACCGATGCGCGGCGTCAGGCGGCGAGCAATTGCCGCAGTACGAAAGGCAGGATGCCGCCGTGCTGGTAGTAGTCGACCTCGATCGGCGTATCGATGCGCAGCAGCACCTGTACGTCTTGCCGGGAGCCATCGGCGCGGCGGATGGTAAGCAGGACGTCCTGCATGGGCTTGATGCCGTTCTCCAGGCCCGACACATCGTAGACTTCCTGGCCTGTGATGCCCAGCGATTCGACGCTGTCCCCGCCCTTGAATTGCAGCGGCAGTACGCCCATGCCCACCAGGTTGCTGCGGTGGATGCGTTCGAAACTGCGCGCCACCACGGCCTTCACGCCCAGTAGCTGGGTGCCCTTGGCGGCCCAGTCGCGCGATGAGCCGGTGCCGTATTCTTCGCCGCCGAACACCACGGTGGGCGTGCCCTCGGCCACGTATCTCATGGCCGCGTCGTAGATCGACATTTGCACGCCGCTGGGCTGCAGCAGGGTGTCGCCCCCTTCGAAGCGGCTGCCGTCCGGCAGTGGCGGGATCATCAGGTTCTTGATGCGCACGTTGGCAAAGGTGCCGCGCATCATGATTTCGTGGTTGCCGCGGCGCGAACCGTAGCTATTGAAATCGGCCTTCATCACGCCGTTTTCTTTCAGCCACTTGCCCGCGGGCGAGGTTTCCTTGATAGAACCGGCCGGCGAGATGTGGTCGGTGGTGACTGAATCGCCGAAGATGCCCAGCGCCCGCGCCCCATTGATGGCGGGCATGGCGGCCGGTTCCATGCCGAAGCCCTCGAAGAAGGGCGGTTCGGCGATGTAGGTGGATTCGGGCCAGTTGTAGGTTTCGCCCGTTACGCCCTTGATGTTTTCCCACAGCTCGCCGGGGTTGGTCTTGACTTGGCCGTAGTTGGCCTGGAACGCCTTCGGGTCGAGCGCGTGCTTGATCAGCGCCTGCACTTCTTCGGTAGTGGGCCAGATGTCGCCCAGCCACACGTCGCCGTTCTTGCCGCTGCCCACGGGCTCGGTCATCAGGTCGCGCGTGATGGTGCCCGCCAACGCATAGGCCACTACCAGCGGCGGCGACGCCAGGAAATTGGCCTTGATGTTCGGATGGATGCGCGCTTCGAAGTTGCGGTTGCCCGACAGCACGGCGGCGCAGACCAGGTCATTGCCCAGAATGGCTTCGTTCAAGTCGGGGGTCAGGTCGCCTGCGTTGCCGATGCAGGTGGTGCAACCATAGGCCGCCACGTCGAACCCCAGTTTTTCCAGGTAGGGCAGCAGGCCGGTCTTGGTCAGGTATTCGGTAACCACGCGCGATCCGGGGGCCAGCGAGGTCTTGATGTGTTTGGGCACCGTCAGGCCGGCTTCAACCGCTTTCTTGGCCAGCAGGCCGGCCGCCAGCAGCACGCTGGGGTTGGACGTGTTGGTGCACGAAGTGATGGCGGCAATCAGGATGTCGCCATTCTTGATCTTGGTGCCCGCGCTGGTGGTGAAGGTCTGCTGAAGCTTGTCGGCAGGCTGATTGAAGCCGTTTTCCGCCGTCGGCTTGGAATAC
>DASPIV010000087.1:0-2298 GCA_035628955.1 Bordetella sp. | reverse complement strand
TACTTGCCGGTGCAGAAGGCATCTTGCCCAGCCATCGTATTGGCACCATTGGCGACGAGGAATTTCTTGCCGGTGTCAGTGACTTGGTACTCAGTGGCTGGCTCCATCTTGTTGCCAAACATGGCTTTGACTTCGGTGTCTCGCTTCGTCAGCAGTCCGGCATCGACCAGTGCGTCGGCGCGCTTCTTGCTCTGGCCCCCCAGCATGTCTTGATTCGCCAGGGTGAACGGCAAGCCCTTTGCAGGAATCGCAGCGCACAGGCCCTTCTGAGTGTCCAGGTATGCCTGTATGGCCTTGCTGAAGTTGCTCTTGTTGGCGTCCTTGGCGCTGCCGCACGCGGCAAGGGTAAGGGCAAGGCTGCTGATGGCGACGATCTTGATAGCGGTATGCAAAACTAGCTTCCTCCGTAGGTTAAGACAATCGGTTATTCATTATGGCAACGCGATGGAGCGATTATGCGTTGTTCTCTGTTTGGGAGTCGGCCTCACTCCGTTGTTTAGAAGTGGACGGCGCGCGACGCGCGAGGCGGTCCAGCTTCTGCACCAGGTCTTCGGCCCGCAGGTGCGTATAGCGCTTGAGCATCTGCATCGACTTGTGGCCGCTGATGGCCGACACCTCCTGATCGCTCAAGCCGGCTTCCACGAACCGGCTGACAGCCTCGTGTCGCAGGTCGTGAAAGCGGAAGTCTTCAAGGCCCGCTGCTCGCTTGGCATCGGTCCATGCTTTGTCGAACAGGTAGGGGCGTCGTATGCCATCCCGGCCGGGTTCGCCGAAGAACACCAGTTCGGTTTCGGCTGGGCGCACGGGGTTGGCAAGGGCCTCGGTGAACACGCGCGTTGCCTCGGCAGTCAGCGGGACGGTACGAGGCGAAGAGTTCTTGGTGTGCTCCAGCCGAACGACTCGCCGCTCGATGTCCACTTGCCGAATACGCAGCGTCGCAATCTCGGACAGCCGCATGCCGGTTTGAACGGCAATGCGGACGATCCATCCGAACATCGGGTTCGAGTGCTTATCGACGGCTTGTAGCAGGCGGGTCTGTTCTTCGGGAGTCAATCGCCGGTTGCGGCCCGAGCCTGGGGCAGGGCGGCGAATGTTGGACACGGGATTGAAGGGCAGGCCGATGCCCCATTCTTTGATCGCGACGGTGAACAGGTGGCCCAGCAGTGCCAGTTCCAAGCGTACCGTGTTGTTACTGCGAGGCCGTAGCTTGCCATTCTTGTCCGGGTCGCCGGCCAATCGCATGTCACGGAACTGCGCCACGATCTCGGCGTTCAGAGCGGCCAGCGAGTACTTGCCAAGATGCCGGATGATGACCTGCGCCTTCTTGTGCTCGCCGGCTTGGGTCGAGGCCCGCTTGGTGGGTGTGACTTCTTTGAGGTAGCGGGTCAGTGCCGCTTCGACGGTCATGCGCTCGGCGGGTGCGCGCTGGATATATACGCCGCGCACCATTTCGTCTTCGGTACGGCGCGCCCAGTCTTCGGCATCCCGCTTGGTGCGGAACGTCTTGGCCGTGGCCGGCCAGCCAGCCAGTCTTGCGAATTAGGGCTTTCCAAGTGCCCGAGGACGTCTTAACAATCGTAGCCATGAGTACTCCGTATGAGGCTAGCGCCGCATCACTGTACCGAAACTGTACCTGACCACAATTTTAGGAAAATCCCCCGGTGCGGGGCTTGTACTGCGAAATCTTCTAATGGCTTGAATTAGCAGAAGATTTGGAGATGGTGCCCGGGGCCGGAATCGAACCGGCACGCCTTGCGGCGGGGGATTTTGAGTCCCCTGCGTCTACCAATTTCACCACCCGGGCACGGGAGGCGCGCAACCTGGAAACAGGTTGGCTGGCGGAAAGGTCGCAATTATAAGCGGTCTTTCAGATTCGCGCAGGCGGCGGGGCGAGTTACTGTTTGACACTGCCGTCGCCCAGCACAAACCAGGCCCGCAGGCCCAGTTGCCGGACGATGGAGTCCGTGTCCTCCAACGCCATATTCGAGAATGCCGTGGACAGTGCATCCGCCATGGTGGCGCTGCCGGCCAGCACCGATACGCTACGGTAGCGTGGCTGGGCGAGGCCCGTGCGCGGGTCGAACAGGTGGGTATGGCGGCCGGCGGGGTCCAGGGGCGTGCCGTAGCCGCCTGAGGTGGCCAGGGCCTGGTTGCGGATTTCCACGGTGGTGTGGATCTGGTCGGGAGCTTGCGGCCGGGCCAGGCCCACGCGCCAGGGCGGGGTGTCGCCACCCGGCTGGTCGTCAAGGCCGCGGATTTCACCCAGATCGACCAGGGCGCGATCCAGCCCGCCGGCGC
>DASPIV010000086.1:0-8318 GCA_035628955.1 Bordetella sp. | reverse complement strand
GGGGTGGATTCATCGTCTTTGGCAAGAATGCGGATAGGGCGCCCGAGCACGCCGCCCGCCTCGTTGAGCAAGGCTGCCATGGCTTCGATGGCGTTGGCGACATGCTGTCCTTGCGGGCCGGCACCGCCCGAAAGCGGCAGGATGACGCCCACCTTGATAGGAGCCGCCGCCTTGACGGCAAGCGGAGATAGCGCAATCAACGCGACAGCAAACAGGTGTCGTATCCGAACCATGTTGTCTCCTAGTCGGCGTCGCCTCTCAGGGCGCTTCAACCGTGCAATGAGTGCAGCATACTATAAGGTATGTTTTTTGGTCAACGATATTCCATTGAATATGAATAAACATTTTTGTTCCTATAAAACAAGAAATTAGAGGTATATATCCAGAAAATTGAAAAGATACTAAATGGTATGTATTATGGGCGGCACTATCCAATCAGAGAGGGCCGCTACGATGAACACCGAAGGAATCGCCGCGCTGGTCACCGGCGGCGCGTCAGGGCTGGGCCTGGCCACGGCACGCAGGCTGGCGGCCGCCGGGGTGCGTGTCGTGATCGCCGATTTGCCGGGTTCGGCTGGCGAAGAAGTCGCGGCAAGCCTGGGCGGCCAAGCCCGTTTCGCGCCGGCCGATGTCACCAGCGAAAGCGATGTGAACGCCGCCTGCGACCTGGCCGAGTCGCTTGGCCCCTTGCGCATACTGGTGCATTGCGCGGGGCGGGGCGGGCCAGTGCGCTTGATCGACAAAGAAGGCAACCCCGGTTCGCTGGGAACGTATGAGCACATCGTGCGGGTCAATCTGATCGGCACCTTCAATACCTTGCGGCTGGCCGCCACGCGCATGGCACGCAACGCTCCCACGCCAGGGGGCGAACGCGGGGTCTGCGTGCTGACGGCTTCGGTCGCGGCCTATGAAGGGCAGATCGGTCAGATCGGCTATGCATCGTCCAAGGCGGGCGTGGCGGGCATGACCATCGTGGCGGCACGCGACCTGGCCAGCAAGGCCATACGGGTGTGCACCATTGCGCCAGGCATCTTCGATACCCCCATGCTGGCCCGCGTGTCGGCCGAGGCGCGCAAGACACTCAGCGCTTCGGTACCGTATCCGCAGCGTCTGGGCGAGCCCGATGAATACGCGCAGTTGGCCATGCATATCGTCAGCAATGCCATGCTCAACGGCGAGACTATCCGCCTCGACGGCGCGCTGCGCATGGCACCGCGCTGACCCCTTCATCATCCGCTCCAGGAGACTGCTCATGAACACTCCCAACCCCGATGCCGCAGAAGTACTGGTGGATATCGACGACGGCATCCAGGTCATTACGATCAATCGCCCGCAGGCGCGCAATGCGGTCACCTTGGCGGTGGCGCGTGGTATTGCCGCCGCGCTCGATGAACTGGACAGCCGCGACGACCTGCGCATAGGCATTCTGACAGGGGCCGCCGGCACCTTCTGCGCCGGCATGGATCTCAAGGGTTTCCTGCGGGGCGAACGTCCCAGCATCGAGGGCAGGGGGTTTGGCGGCTTGACCGCGAAGCCGCCCCGCAAACCGCTGATTGCCGCCGTAGAGGGCTATGCCCTGGCCGGCGGATTCGAACTGGTTCTGGCCTGCGACCTGGTGGTGGCGGCAGACAATGCGCAGTTCGGCGTGCCTGAAGTCAAGCGCGGCCTGGCGGCCACCGCCGGCGGCCTGGTACGCCTGCCGCGCCAATTGCCCTACCGTATCGCGCTTGAACTGGCCCTGACAGGCGACATGTTTCCTGCCCGGCGCGCTTATGAATACGGCTTGATCAACCGCTTGGTGCCCGCGGGTGAAGCATTGGCGCAGGCTCGCCAGCTTGCGTACAGTATCGCGGCCAACGGCCCATTGTCGGTCGCGGCCAGCAAGCGGGTCGTCATGGAATCGCAAGACTGGCCCAGCGACGAACTATGGTCGCGCCAGGCGGCCCTGACCGAACACGTGTTCACGTCGGCCGACGCCCGCGAGGGGTCGGCGGCCTTCGCCGAGAAGCGCAAGCCAGTCTGGCAGGGGAAGTAAGGCCATGGCTGCCGATCCCAGATTCGACGGGCCGGGGCCCGATGAGCAGTACGCACATGCCCTGAACGTAGGGCTTTTCCGGTTGCAGCATTGCGAAGCATGCGCCGCGGTGCGGTTCCCTCCCGCCCTGGTCTGCCGGGCTTGCGGCAGCCCGCGATGGGCGTGGCGCGAGTCGCCGGGGCTGGGTACGGTATACGCCACGACCACGGTGCGCGAGCGCGCCGGTGCCTATAACGTGGTGCTGGTCGAACTCGAGGGGGGTGCGCGAATGATGAGCCGGGTAGAAGGAATCGAGCCCGATGCGGTCCGCATCGGCCTGCCGGTAAGCGCCCGCATCGTCCCGGGCGAGGATCCCCACGTAGTGTTCGTTGCCGCCCAGGAGCCATCCCGATGAGCCCGTCGCTCAGAGGCCGGGCCGCGATCGTCGGCATCGGCAATACCCGCCGCTGGCACGCGCCCGGCCGCACGCCTTTCGATCAGTTGCAGGAAGCGGCGGTGCTGGCGCTGGAAGACTGCGGCTTGAGCATGAACCAGGTCGACGGCCTGTTTTGCGCCATGTCCACCTCGGGCCTGCCGGTGCTCAATGTGGCCGAGCGCCTGGGGCTGCGACCGCGCCATGCCGACGGCACCATGGTGGGTGGCGCGTCGTTCCTGTTCCACCTGCAGTCGGCCATGGCGGCACTCGAGGCGGGTTTGTGCGACGTGGCCCTGATCTGCTATGGCTCGAACCAGCTTACCGCGGGCGGCAAGCTGGCATCGATGCCCGATCCGCAAATCTACGAGGCGCCGTTTCGTCCGCGCTACCCGATGTCCAGTTATGCCTTGGCCGCTTCAAGGCACATGCATCAATACGGAACCACGCGCGAACACTTGGCCGACGTCGCGGTCAGTGCGCGGCAGTGGGCGCGGCTCAATCCCGATGCCTATGCGCGCGATCCGCTCAGCCGCGCCGATGTGCTGGCGTCGCGCATGATCAGCGATCCGCTTACCAAGGCCGACAGTTGCCTGGTGACCGACGGCGGAGCCGCCCTGGTGCTGACCCGGGCCGACCGCGCCCGCCATCTACCGCAAACCCCTGCCTATGTGCTGGGCGTTGGCGTGGCGGTGGGCCATCGCCAGATATCGGCCATGCCCGACTTGTGCACCACCTGCGCGGTGGAATCCGGCCGCCGGGCCTACCAGATGGCCGGCATGGGTGCCGGCGACATCGACCACCTGATGCTGTACGACGCGTTCACCATCAACACGCTGCTGTTCCTGGAAGACCTGGGGTTCTGCCGGAAGGGCGAGGCGGGCCCGCTGGTATCCAGTGGCGCCATCGCCCCCGGCGGCAGCTTGCCCGTCAATACCAATGGCGGCGGATTGTCGTGCAACCATCCCGGCATGTATGGCTTGTTCACCGTCATCGAATCGGTCGAGCAATTGCGCGGCACCTGCAACGAGCGGCAGGTCAAGGGGGTCGAGGTATCGCTGGCGCATGCCAACGGCGGCGTATTGTCCAGCCAGGCCACCGTCATCCTGGGCTCGCCCGCAACCCTGTGAGACCGCCATGCCTATCGATCCCGATCAACTGCTGGCTGCCGATATTCCCCCTGTAGAGCAGCATTACGACTGGCGGCAATGCATCCTGTACGCGTTGGGCATCGGCGTCGGGCTGGACCCGATGGACGAGATCGACTTGCCGTTTGTCGACGAGACCAGGCTGAAGGTCGAGCCCACCCTGGTCAATGTATTGGCCGATCCGGGTTTCTGGATGCGCGACCTGCCGCTGGGCCTGGATTGGGTGCGCACCGTGCATGGTGAGCAATCGCTGCGCATCCACCGGCCGCTGGCCGGCGCCGCCCGGGTGCGTGGCGTGACGCGCATTGTCGATCTTGCCGACAAGGGCGCCGGGCGAGGCGCCCTGATCTACGTCGAGCGTGACATCATCGACCTGGCCGACCAGGCCCTGCTGGCCACTGTCTATCAAACCGTGTTCTGCCGGGGCGATGGCGGTTTTGGCGGCCCCAACAAATCCCGGCCACCCGCGCCGCCCCTGCCGGGGCGCGCGGCCGATGGCAGCATGCAGGTCGGCACCTCGCCGCAGGCGGCGCTTATCTATCGTTTGTCGGGCGATCTCAATCCCTTGCATGCCGATCCGGGCATTGCCCGCCAGGCGGGCTACCCACGACCCATCCTGCATGGCCTGGCCAGCTTCGGAGCCGTCGGCCACGGGCTGATGAAATACTGCTGCGGCGGTGAGCCGGCGGCAGTGCGCGGCATGGGCGGGCGCTTTTCCGCGCCCGTCTTTCCCGGTGAAACTCTGCACCTGGACATTTGGCGGACCGGATCCGGCCAACTGGCATTCCAGGCCCGCGTGCCGGCGCGCGACGCCGTGGTGATCGACCACGGCCATTTCGAATTCGACGGCTGAACCGATCGCAGGCGTCACTCTACGGAGCATCCAGCCATGGCAACAC
This sequence comes from Bordetella sp., assembly GCA_035628955.1. Classification (GTDB taxonomy): domain Bacteria; phylum Pseudomonadota; class Gammaproteobacteria; order Burkholderiales; family Burkholderiaceae_B; genus Bordetella_A. The sequence goes on along the minus strand of DASPIV010000086.1, from coordinate 3,824 downwards.
CGGTAGCAGGCAAGGTTCTGGTCGTGGGCGCATTGGGGGTAGTGGGGCGCGCCGCCATGGAGCATTTCGGCTCCAGGCCCGGCCTTGCGCGGGTGGGCGTGTCGCGCCGGCCGCCCGATTTCGCGCAGGACGCCACCTGGCTATCGATAGATCTGCGCGACGCCGGCGCCACGCACGCGGCCTTGGCCGCGCATCGCGATACCACCCACGTGATCTACGCTGCGCTCAATGAGCAACCCGACTTGCTGAAGGGCTGGCGCGACGGCGCCAACGTCGATCTCAATACGCAGATGCTGCGCAACACGCTGGACGCCCTGGAAGGCGCAGCGGTGCGGCACGTGACCTTGCTGCAGGGCACCAAGGCCTATGGCGTACACACCGGGCGGACGATGCGGGTGCCTGCCCGTGAGCACGATGCCATCCGCGACCATGCGAATTTCTATTTCAACCAGGAAGATCTATTGGGCGAACGGGCCGCGCGCGCGGGGTTCGGCTGGACCATCTTCCGGCCGCAGATCGTGCTGGGCGTGGCGCTGGGCAGCGCCATGAATCCCGTGGCGACCCTGGGCGCCTATGCGGCGCTGCTGCGCGAGGCGGGCCAGGCCCTGGCGTATCCGGGCCATCCGCACCTGCTCACCGAGTGCACCGATGCGCGCCTGATCGCCAGGGCGATCGAATGGGCCTGGCACGAGCCTCGCGCGCACGGGCAGGCATTCAATATCGCCAATGGCGATGTCGTGGTCTGGGCGAATCTGTTCGAGCGCCTGGCGCAGTTCTTCGGCATGCCGCTCGGCGAACCGGTAGATGACCGCATGCGCGAGAGCATGCCCGGGCAGGCCGCGCTATGGCGCCGCATTGCCGGGCGGCACCGCCTGTGCGTCAGCGATCTGCACTCCCTGATAGGCCTGTCGTGGCAGTATGCCGATGCTACCTGGGCAGCCCGCCACCCACTGCCCGTGCCGCCGCTGGTATCCACCATCAAGCTGCGCCAGGCGGGCTTTGGCGATTGCATCGATTCCGAGCAGTGCGTGATGGACCATCTGCAAGATATGCAGCGCCTGGGATACTTGCCGGCTGCCTAGCGGCTGGCCGCCTGTTCGCCTGGCAACTGCAAACGCGGACGGCCCGCCGCCGCCCGCCGATATTGCCTATTGCACGGGCTTGATGCCCAGTTGCTTGATCAAGTCGCCCCAGCGCTCGCTTTCCCGCAAGGTGACCTCTTTCAATTCGGCCGGGGTGCTTGGACGCGGCTGGTTGCCGATCTTCGTCATCGACTGGGTAAATTGCTGCGAAGTGGTGACCTTGCGCAAGGCCGCATTCAGCTTGTCGACAATGGGCGCGGGTGTGCCCGCGGGCGCAAAAACCCCATACCAGGTTTCACCGACCACAGACGGATAACCCAGCTCGCGAAAGGTCGGCACGTCGGGCAGCAAGGGCTGGCGTTCGGCGCTGAGCACGGCCAATGCGCGGTACTGGCCCGCCTCGATATTGGGCACGGCGTTGGTCAATGCCTCGACGTTCGAGTCCACCACGCCGCCGATCATGTCCATGGCGGCCGGCGCCGCGCCTTTGTAGTGCACCTGGGTCAATTGCACCTGCAAACCCGAGGCCACGACCTCGCCCAGCAGGTGCACCATGCTGCCCGGGCCGTTGGTGGCGTTATTGATTTTGCCGGGATGAGCCTTGGCATAAGCGGTGTATTCGGTCAGGTTGCGGGCCGGAAAGTCTTTCTTGACCACGAACGCGAACGGCACGGTGGCCACCGTGGCCACCGGTGCGAAATCGTCCAGCGTGTACGGCATCTGGGTCATCAGATGCGGGGTGGTGGTGAACGTGCTGCCCGAAGACAGCAGCAAGGTATAGCCGTCCTTGGGCGCGCGCGCCACATAAGTCGCCCCGATCAGGGTCGCCGCGCCGGCCCGGTTGTTGACCACGAAAGAGCCGCCCAGCACTTCACCCAATTGTTGCGCCAGCTGGCGGCCCACCACATCGCTGGTGCCGCCTGGCGGAAACGGGATAACCAGGGTTACCGGCTTGTCCGGGTAGTTCGCGGCGGCATTCGGGGCCGCCGGGGCTGCGCTCGAATACGCCGACGGCAGCGCCAGCAGAGTGGAAAACACCAATACCTTCACTGTGTGATGCATGTCGAGTCTCCATTGTCGTTATCGTGCTGCGGTCATGGCATGGGCGCGCGTGCCCGCGCGGCCCACGTCCAATGGGCGGCGCAGGGTGGCGCCATGTGTGCGCCGGTGGTGCCTAGACGGTAGCCACGGGGGTAACGGGTGATCCCACTGCGCCGGGCAGGCGCAGCGGCGGCGCGGTCAGCAGAAAGCTCGAGCGCTGGTGGGCACGCAGCCATTGCGCCAGCTCGGCGAAATACCAAAGCTCGCCCAGATTCAGGCCCAGCTTGAACAGACAATGCGCGTGCAGCGGCAGTGCCGGGTATTGTTCGCCGCTGCCAGGGCTGGCGGGATAGGCTTCAACCGCGAAGTTGTCGGCGCAAATAGCCACAATGCCGGAGTCGGTGATCCACTGCAGCAGCTTCTGGTCGCGTCCATCCAGTACGGCGCACGATCTGGCCAGTACCTCGCCATCGGGCTGTTTGTTCATTTCCAGGATCAAGTCGGCAAAACCGGTATACAGGCACAGGAAGTCGCCGGGTTGCACACTGGCCTTCTGGGCATCCAGCGCGGCCATCAGGCCGTCGTATCCCACCACGGCACGTTCGCGTCCGTGCAGGCGTTCCAGGTCTACCAGCACGCCGCGTCCCTGTACACCGGCGGCGGCCAGGTTCTCTATGCCGATGGACCGGGCGCCCAAATCCTGGCTGGCATCGTCCGGACCCACCACATCGATGCCGCCACGGTAGCCGTTGTAGTAGACCTTTTCCGGAATGCCATCACCATCGGCATCGAACATTTGCCCCACATGGCCCAGACCATCCCATTGGGTTGAGTATTGCGTGAACATCAGTACGGCATCGTCGGAAACGACGTCGCTGAAGCAGCCGCATACGCTGGACAGGCGGTAGTTGTAGTTGTGCCCCTCGCCCCGCTTGTCATAGAAGAATTCGGGCGCCTTGCGATGCTGGAACAGCGTGTTGCCGCCGGGGTAATCCAGCGGCAGGCTCAGGCAGAAAGTGGTGCCGTGCTCGACCTCGCGAATGGCGCGCAGGCGAGTCTGATCGTTCAGTAGATTAAGGCGCCCGATCTGGTCGTCGGGGCCGAAATCGCCCCAGTTCGATCCTTCCGGGCGCTGTTTCCAGCGGGGGGAATCCATGTCGATGACTTCCTTGGCAGTGAAGAAACAGGAAGCATGCGCGGCCGCCGTCAGCCGTCTCCTCCGACCCGGTCCCGCATGTCTTCTGGCAACATACCATAAGGTATGTTTCTGGGTCAATGAAGGTCATAGTGATCAATAAAATAACTCTATGAATACATTTTTATAGGCGTTTTATTCTCTGAATAGCAAGAGCGCCTGAAAGATACTTAGTGGTATTTTTCTTGTGGACGAAGCCCTGTTTGCGGCTGCGTCGTTCTTGAAATATTCCGCACTTATCGCCGCGCGCACGGGGCGGACATGCTCGCCGCCAGCCAAGTCAGCCGCGCGCCTGTTCCCGCTAGGGTTTTCCCGGTTTGTCAAAAATTCCGGCCAAATCGTTACGTCTGTCGATATACTATTTCTTACAGCGATATATAAATCAGTCCCTAATTTTTGACCAGGGCCTTCCGCGGTGTGCAGCCGCTACGTTTTGGATGAGTACGGCTTATGAACCTTAGTCCCCGTCGTCGCGCAACACTGCTGGCCCTGGTCTCGGCCGGAGT
>DASPIV010000085.1:0-22476 GCA_035628955.1 Bordetella sp. | reverse complement strand
GTATTTGCTGTTGTCGATGACCAGGGCCGCGCCCACGGTCTGGCCGCATTGCGAGGTGCCGCCGCCGCGCGCCAGCACGGGCACGGACAACTCGCGGCATACGCTCAGCGCCACCGCGACATCGTCGCTTACCCTGGGAATCAGCACCCCAACCGGCTCGACCTGATAGATGGATGCATCGGTCGAATAGCGCCCGCGCGCGCCCCTGCTGAAAAGAACTTCGCCTTGCGTGTCGCCGCGCAGACGGGCCGCCAGTTCAAGATGCAGCGGATTCAGCTCGGCGTGTGCCTGCGGAGATAAGGGCGCGTTCATGGGCCTCCAAGTCGGATGAGGAATATCAGGATTCGCCCGCGACGCCGGGGGCATCGGCGGTATCGGAAGCATCGGCTGCCAGTTTCAGGTTTTCCAGTACGGCTTCACCCTTGCGCCGCAGGTGCTCGCGCATGATCTGCGCGAGCCGCGGGCCATCGCGCAACGCCAGCGCGTCGGCCATTTCCAGGTGCTCGGCCATGGCCTTGTCCCATTTTTCCTGGTTGAGATTGGAACGAAACCGCAGGTTCTGCAAGCGCAGGTTGATGTTCTTGTAGACCTGCGACAGCAAATGATTGTGGCCCGCGGCATTGATGCGATCGTGAATGGCCCGGTTGACGTGGTAGTACGACGAAAGATTCCGCCGGGCATGGCAGGCCTGCATCTCGAAGGTCAGAGCCTTGATCTCGGCGATTTCCTGGTCCGTGATGTGTTGGCACGCGAGTTCGCCGGACAAGGCTTCCAGCGCGCCCATGACGTCGAAACTTTCCCTGATGTCTTTTTCGGACAGGGCCACCACATGGGCGCCGCGGTTGGGCTGCATGCGGACGAGTCCGTCGGCGGCCAACAGCCGGAAAGCTTCCCGCAAAGGCGTGCGCGAGACCTGCAGCCGATCGCACAGCGCGCGTTCGTTCAGGCGCGTGCCCGCCGCCAACTCGCCTTCGATGATCATTTCGCGCAGGCGGTCGGCGATGGTGGCGGGCAGCGTGCGTCTGTCGACGGCCTGCGATGAATGTACGGGTTGCGCCGCCGGCGGGGCGGAATGGTTGGATAGGCTCACAGGGTCAGTTTTCATTTGTATACAAAATTTTAGGGCGACGCTCAGCACCCGCTGGCCACACGCCTTGCCTTGCCTTTCACAGAATCTGCCTATTCTAGCGCCCTGGCTGCCCCGAATATTGCTGTGGTGCCGCATAAATTCTGCTTGCGGGACGGTGCCGTTGCTGCTTATTCTTCATCAAGATTTGTATTTTGTATACCAAGATATCAGGAGCCTTTCATGATGCCGCTGCATTCGCACCCGTCCGGCCGCCACTTTTTGCAGATTCCGGGCCCCACCAATGTGCCTGACCGGGTGCTGCGCGCCATCGACAATGTCACCATCGACCACCGCGGGCCGGAGTTCGGCGAACTGGGCAAGGCCGTGCTGGCTGGCATGAAGAAGGTATTCAAGACCGACGCCGACGTGGTCATCTACCCGGCCTCGGGCACCGGAGCCTGGGAAGCGGCGCTGGTCAACACCATGTCGCCCGGCGATAAGGTCCTGATGGCGGAAACGGGCCATTTCGCCACGCTATGGAAAAAAATGGCGGAAAAGCTGGGCCTGCGGGTCGAGTTCCAGGAAGGCGACTGGCGCCATGGGGCCGATCCCGGGCAGATCGGCAAGCGCCTGGCCGAGGACAGCGGGCACGAAATCAAGGCAGTGTGCGTGGTACACAATGAAACCGCGACCGGCGTCACCAGCGATGTGGCGGCGGTGCGCAAGGCCATCGACGCCGCGGGCCATCCGGCCTTGCTGATGGTGGACACGATCTCGTCGCTGGGCTCGGTGGACTACCGGCACGACGAGTGGGGCGTCGATGTAACGGTGGCGGGCTCGCAGAAAGGTCTGATGCTGCCACCCGGGCTGTCGTTCAACGCCTTCAGCGCCAAGGCCCTGAAGGCCTCTGACACGGCCGCGCTGCCGCGCTCTTACTGGGACTGGAAAGAGATGCTGGCCATCAATCCGCGCGGATACTTTCCCTACACCCCCGCTACCAATCTACTGTACGGCCTGCACGAAGCGCTGGAGATGCTGTTCGCCGAAGGCCTGGACCAGGTGTACGCGCGCCACGAGCGGCATGGCGAGGCCACCCGCCGGGCAGTGCGCGCATGGGGGCTGGAAATCCTGTGCCTGAAGCCCGAACAGTACAGCCCGGCCCTGACCGCGGTAATGATGCCCAAGGGCCATAGCGCGGATGCCTTCCGCAAAACCGTGCTGACGAATTTCAACATGTCGCTGGGGCAAGGTCTCAGCAAGCTGTCGGACAAGGTTTTCCGCATCGGCCATCTGGGCGATTTCAATGACCTGACGCTGTGCGGCACCCTTTCCGGCGTGGAAATGGGCTTGAAGAAAGCCGGCGTACCGCACAACGATGGCGGCGTGCAGGCAGCGCTGGAGTATCTGGCGCAAACCAGCCGGCCGCAGCCGGCCTAGCAGCTGTAACGGCCCTGAAGGCAAAGGGCGACAGATCGAGCAGTATCACAGTGCGCAAAGTCCGCAGCAAGGGGAATAAGAACAGGACTCGCCAGACAGGCAGGAAGGCTCGAAACCAAAGCGTACCGATACCGGACGTTCCCGTGGCACCACCCGGAGGAGACACACATGAAGCACCTGACCCACAGACTGTCGAAGAAACCCTATTTGATCGCGTCGCTGACCGCGCTGGCCGGCCTGACCGCCCTGCCCGCCCATGCGTGGGAGCCCACCCGCCCGGTCGAGATCATCGTACCCGCCGGGGCCGGCGGGGCATCCGACCAGATGGCGCGCACGCTGCAAAGCATTATCCTCAAGCACAAGCTGATGAAGCAGTCCACGCTGGTGCTGAACAAGGGCGGGGCCAGCGGAGCCGAAGGCATCATGGATACCAAGGGCTCGCCCAAGAATCCACATAAGCTGATGGTGGCCTTTTCGGCCATTTACACGCTGCCCCTTGCCGTCAACCTGCCTTTCAATTGGCGCGACTTGAACCCGGTCGCCATGATCGCGCAGGACGAGTTCCTGCTGTGGACCAATGCCGAAGCGCCATACAAGACGGCCGCCGACTACATCAAGGCGGTCAAGGCGGCGCCGGCCGGGCAATTCAAGATGGGAGGCACGGGCGCCAAACGCGAAGACCAAATCATTACGGTCGCGCTCGAAAAGGCGGCCGGAGTGAAGTTCACCTACGTGCCCTACAAAAGCGGTGGCGAAGCCGCCACGCAGCTGGTGGGCAAGCACACCAATTCCAACGTGAACAACCCCAGCGAGAACATCGCGCAGTGGCGCGCCGGCCAGGTCAATGCGCTGTGCGTGTTCTCGGATGAGCGCATGACCTATAAGAACAAGGTCACCAAGGACCAGTCCTGGTCCGACATCCCGACCTGCAAAGAGGCCGGCTACGACGTGCAGTATCAAATGCTGCGCGCGTTCTTCCTGCCGCCCGACACCACGGCCGAACAGGCGGCGTATTACGCCGACCTGATCAAGAAGATCAGCGAAACGCAGGAATGGAAGGACTACCTGGCCAAGCAGGCGCTCAAGGGCGATTACCGGGCCGGCGAGGATTTCGTGAAATTCCTGGAGAAGGACGAGGCGAATCACAAAGCCTTGATGGAAGAAGCCGGTCTGGCCGCGAAGAAATAAGCCCGAGGAATCAGGATGGATCAACAGCAAACGCAGGGGGGCCCGTCGGGAGGCGGGTTGTCGCACAGCGCGGTCGACGCGATTACCGCCGTGGTCTTTTTCATCGCGGGCGTGATCATGATGGTGGACAACCACCGTATCGGTATCGCCTGGGCGTCGGATGGGCCCGAGTCGGGATATTTCCCGTTTCATATCGGGCTCATTATTTGTATCGCCAGTGTCGCCGTGTTCCTGAAGGCGATGTTCGGCAAGGACCGCAATCGGACCATCTTCGTCAGCTGGGAGCGCTTCCGGCTGGTGCTGATGGTGCTGCTGCCCACCGCCCTGTACGTGCTGCTTATCCAGATGTTGGGAATCTACGTTGCGTCGGTGCTGTTCATCGCCGCCTTCATGCGGTTGCTGGGGAAGATATCCTGGCTCAAGACGGTGCTGATCAGTATCGGCGTGAACGTACTGCTGTTCTGGATGTTCGAGGTTCAGTTCATGGTGCCCCTGCCGAAAGGGCCGCTCGAAGCCCTGTTCGGCTACTGAACCCGGGAACAGGAGACATCAAATGGATGAACTGAACTCTTTATTCCATGGCTTCGCGACGGTCATGAGCTGGTACAACCTGGGCATGATGTTCATCGGCCTGGTGCTGGGTGTCATTATCGGCGTGCTTCCCGGGCTGGGTGGACCGAACGGCGTGGCGATACTGCTGCCGCTGACCTTCACCATGCCGCCCACCTCGGCCATCATCATGCTGTCGTGCATTTACTGGGGGTCTTTGTTCGCCGGCGCAATCACGTCGATTCTGTTCAATATCCCGGGCGAAACCTCGTCGGTGGCCACCACCTTCGACGGCTACCCCATGGCCCAGCAAGGCCGCGCCGGCAACGCGCTGACGGCTTCGTTCACGGGTTCGTTCGTCGGCGCCCTGTCGGGCGTGCTGCTGATCACCTTCCTGGCGCCCCTGGTTTCCAAGTTCGCCCTGCGCTTCGGCCCGCCCGAGTTCTTCGCGGTCTTTCTGCTGACGTTCTGCAGCTTTGTGGGTACGGACAAGAAAACACCGTTCAAGACCATTATTTCCATGATGCTGGGCTTCGGGCTGGCGGCGATAGGCATGGATACGGTCAGCGGCGGCCTGCGCATGACTTTCGGCTGGTCGGAGCTGCTGCGCGGCATCGACTTCCTGGTGGTCGTCATCGGCCTGTTCGGCATAGGCGAAATCCTGGTCAGCATGGAAGAAGGCTTGAAGTTCGAAGGCAAGAATGGCCGCATCAATCTGAAGGTGGTGCTTCAAACCTGGAAGGAAATGCCCAGATACTGGATGACGCTGATCCGAAGCACGGTGGTGGGCTGCTGGATGGGCGTGACGCCGGGCGGGGCCACGGCCGCGTCGTTCATGGGCTACGGCCTGGCGCAGCGTTTTTCGCGCAACGGCCACAAGTTCGGCACGGGCGAGATCGAAGGGGTTATCGCACCCGAGACAGCCGCCCATGCCTCGGGCACGTCCGCCCTGCTTCCCATGCTGGCCTTGGGCATACCGGGCTCGGCCACGGCGGCGGTACTGCTGGGGGGCCTGATGATATGGGGCCTGCAGCCTGGCCCGCTGCTGTTCGTCGAGCAGAAGGAGTTCGTGTGGGGCCTGATCGCCAGTATGTACCTGGGCAATTTCGTGGGGCTGATCATCGTGCTGAGCAGCGTCCCGCTGTTTGCCGCGATACTGCGCATCCCGTTCGCCATCGTGGCTCCCATCATCATCGTCATATGCGCGATCGGCGCGTATTCGGTCAATAACGCGATGCTCGATGTCTGGTTCATGCTGCTGTTCGGGATGGTGGGCTACGTCTTGAAGAAGCTGTCGTATCCGCTGGCGCCCATGATCCTGGCGCTGGTCCTGGGCGACCGCATGGAAGACGCTTTCCGGCAGTCTATGCTGGGCCCGGGCACCGGCCTGCATGTGTTCTGGTCCAACGGCCTGGTCGGAACGATTACCACGCTGGCGCTGCTGATGCTGTTCTGGCCCTTGGTGCCCCTGCTCTGGCGGCTGGTGCGCAGGGCCCACGGCGGCGGAAATAACGACGCTGCTGTCGGCAGGGTTGATCCACAGGCGCCGAAGTGAGAAGAACCGTGATGCCGGGGCGGGCGGCGCCAACTAGGCTCCCTTGGGTATCTGATTGCCGTAGATGATGGCCTGCACTCCGCTGGCAATAGGCATCAAGCCATTTGCCAGCGTGGGCTGAACGGCGCCGGCATATTGATGGCGGAACATTGTCGCGCTGCAGACGTATTCCACCGGTCGGTCTTCCGTGGGCATGACCGGTACCGCCAATGCGGTAACGGATCTGTTCATATACCCGTCATCCAGCCCCCACCCCACACGCTTGGCCTTCCGTGCCTGGGCCATGAACTGTGCAAGTGTCAACGGACGATCCCATCTCAAGCCGCTGAAAATCGCTTCGCGCGTGGCGTCGTCCAGGCCGGCCTGCAAGGCCATGATGCGCCCCATGCCGCCCAAAAGAATGGGTAGGCGCTGGCCAATCGGCATTTGCACGTTGATCGCTGTCTGGCAACTGGCGACCGCAACCAGTTCCATGCGCGTCAGCGATTGACGCTGCCAGATCGTAGCGGTGACCTTCCATCGATCGGCGTACTCCTGCAACCTGGGCATGACATCGCGCAGAACAACTGTGCGCGAAGCCGTACGGTGCGCCAGGTTCACGAAACTGCCGCCCAGCACATAGCGCTTGCCAGGGCCGATGGAATCAGCCGAGGCCAGCCACCCTACGGCCATCAACGTTTGAATCAGGTTGAAGCAAGTGCTGGGATTCATACCGAGTTCGCGCGTGGCCTCGGCGGCACTCCATGGCGCTCGGCGGGTGGCGGCATAGGTCATAAGCCTGGAAGCCTGCACCGCGGCCCCCACTACCTTTCCGGCCGCCAATCCTAGGCTTGGTTGCTTGCCCGCAAAACTGGCTCCGTCATCGGTCGAAGCGGTTTTTCTTGTAGTCATTTTCTATAGAGAATTAAATTATCTCTAGTAAGAATAACATTGACAGCCAAACCCGTATGACTTGAAATTCTTCCACCAAGACGCGACGTGATCGCGCCGGACAAGAACATACGGAGACAGGGCGATGGACAAGCTGCATGGCATCCGCGTCATCGACATGAGCCGGGTCCTGGCCGGGCCTTTGGCCGGCCAGATGCTGGCTGACCTGGGTGCCGAAGTCATCAAGATCGAGCAGCCGGGAACAGGGGATGAAGCGCGTCACTATGGGCCACCCTTCTTGGGCGAAGAAGGGGAAGGCGGAACCGCGTTTTTCCTGGCGGCGAATCGAAACAAGCGCTCCGTTACGGTGGATTTCTCTACCCCCGAAGGCAGCCGCATCGTTCGGCAACTGGCCGGCAAGTCCGATGTCGTCATCGAGAACTTCCGCGTTGGCACGCTGGCGCGCTATGGCTTGGATTACGCAACGCTTTCAGCGCAGAACCCCGGCCTGGTCTATTGCTCGCTGACCGGTTTCGGTCAATCCGGGCCTTATGCCAGGCGCCCTGGCTACGACGCAATCTTCCAGTCCATGGGTGGCCTGATGAGCAGCATCGGCTATCCCGACGACCACCCGGCAGGCGGGCCTTTGCGCACAGGCCTTTCCATTACCGATGTCATTACAAGCTTGTACGCGGACGTGGCGATTGTGGCGGCCGTGCACGCCCGTGCCCACAACGGAGGCCGAGGCGACTATATCGATGTCGCGCTACTGGATTCCACCGTAGCGGCCATGTCGCATTACGCCATGTATTACCTGATCTCGGGCCAGATGCTTCCTCGCCGCGGGAACTATGGTAATGGCGGTGTGCCATCCCAGGTTTTTCAGTGCCGCGACGGCTCGATCATGCTCACTGTGGGCAATGATGCCCAATTCATTCGGTTTTGCCAGGCATTGGGCTGCCCGGAATGGGCAGACGACAGCCGTTTTTCAACCGGCGTAGGACGCATCAGGAACCGTGATGCGCTCGTCCCCATCCTGGAGGCGCACTTCGCCACCCGCAGCGTAGCGAAATGCCTGGATGCACTGGTCGCGGCCGACATTCCGGCGGGCGCCATCAACAATATCGAGCAGGTCTTTGCCGATTCGCAGGTGGTTTCCCGCCACTTGCGCATACCCGTGCAGGAAGACGCGGGCACGCCCCTGGATGTCATCGCCAACCCCATCCGCTACGCGCACGATCCTATAGGCGCCTACCGTCGGCCTCCCCTGCTGGGCGAGCACACAGACGAGGTGTTGGGCGATTTACTGGGCTATACGCAAGAAGAGCTCGGCCGGCTGGCCGACACGGGCGTCATTGGTCGATGCCGGCATCAATGAACATTACTTAACCAGGTTGACTGAGGATACCCAATGACTATTCGGATCACCGAGCAACAACGTGCGCTCATTGATCAGGTCAAGCGCTTCGCACAACGCGAAGTGCTTCCTTTGGAGCAAAGCGCAGGAAATGATCCCGACTACGGAACCAGATTACTGGCTCTGTTGGGATCTGCCGGCATGCTCGGGCTTAATATCCCGGAGCAATACAACGGCATCGGCCTGCCCCACCTGGATGCCGCGATGTGCATAGAGGAAATGGCGCGCCACAGCCTGGATGCTGCCGGCTTCATGTCCGCGGCAAGCCTGGGCCAGGCGTATTACATCTACGCATTCGGCACCGAAGAGCACCGCAAGCGTTATCTGCCCGACATCTGCGCCGGCAAGTATACCGTTGCGATCGGCATCACCGAGCCAGGCGCGGGCACGGCTTCAACGGCCTTGACCACGCGTGGGGCCGTCAGTCCGGAAGGCATCGTCATCAACGGACGAAAGCACTATGTTTCGAATGCCCCCAATGCGGGACTCTTCATCGTTTATTGCCGTGTCAGCGAGGCGCCTCGCGCCAAGGGCATAGGCGCCATCCTCGTCGAACGCGAGACCGAAGGGTTCTCTATCGACCGCTTGAGCGAGAACATGGCGGGGCACTACCAGGCAGATCTGCTGTTCGACGACTGCAAAGTACCCCCCGGCAATCTGCTGGCGGGCGAAGGAGGATTCGCCGAGCTGACCAACTGCTACAACCTGGAGAGATGCGGCGGCACCGCACTGATCCTGGGCACCGCCATAGGCGCCTATGACGTGGCGTTGGAGCACGTGTCGAACCGGGAGCAGTTCGGACGAAGCCTGGCATCTTTCCAGGCCGTTCAGATGCGCCTGGCAAACATGGCGATCCAGATCCAGGCCGCCCGGCTGATGCTGTATCACGCATTGGATGCATGCGACGGCTGGCCCGACGCGCAAGAGTCGTCCATGGTCAAAGTGTTCGGCAATGAAACCGCCAAAAGCGTGTCCGACGACGCCATTCAGCTGATGGGCGGCGCGGGCTACCTCAAGGACTTGGGCGTAGAGCGCCGCTACCGTTATGTGCGCGGCTACTCGATTGCCGGAGGCCCGCTGGACATCCACCGGACCATGATTGCCGGCGGGCTGGTAGGACGCCGATTCAGCCAATGGGCCGACGCAGCCGTGCGCTAGCCCGGCCGAAACCATCACTGCATTAGAACCACAAAAGGAGACAAATCATGATGAGCGCCAAAAGACATACGGCGGCCTGGTCCGTGCTGGCCTTTGCATTATGTGCCGGTGGTATGGCAGCCGCCCAGGAACCGACCAAAGTTACCATCGCCATCGGCACGACGGTCATAGATGCCTCGCAAGCCAACAACACATCAGTCCCGATAGCGACCGAGTGCTGGAAGCGCGAAGGGCTGGACGTAACCATCCAACCTACGAATTCCTCGTCGGCCATGCAAGCCGTTCTGTCGGGCCAGGCACAGTTCGTGAACATGGGGCCGGGCGCCGCGATACTCGCGCGCGCCAAGGGAGCGCCCATCAAAGCTGTTTACCTGAACATGCGGCGCAACTTCCAGTTTCCTGTCGTACTCGCGGACAGCAATATTCAGTCCATTGCGGATTTCAAGGGCAAAACCATCGGTGTCATTTCCTATGGCGCGCAGTTGGTGGAGATCATAAAAGGCATGCTGGCGGACGCCGGGCTGGATCCAAGCAAGGACGTCACTTTCGTGGAAACCGGTGCAGGGGCGCAGGCCATCGCGGCGCTGACCAGCGGCCGAGTCGACGTTTGGGGTACGTGGGACTCGCAGATAGCAACCGCCGAAAATATGGGCATCAAGCTACGCCGCTTCACCACGCCAGCCGCCGAAGAGCTGGTCTTTGGCGGTTCTTATTTCGTGCGGGACGACTACATAAAAAAACATCCGGAAATCGTGCAGAAAGTACTGCGTTGCGTGGCGCAAGGCTCCGCCTTGGTGTTGGCCAACCCAGAGGGCGCGGTAAGAGCGCACTGGAAGGTGTATCCGAGCAGCAAGCCCACCAACCTGGACGATGCCCAAGCCATGGCGCAAGCTCTCAACCTGGTCAAGGTCCGCAGCGAGTTCATCCGGCTCGACGACGGCCAGCGCTGGGGGGAGTTCCCCGCGGGCGCGGCAAAAGCAATGGTGGATTTCATGCGCAAGAACGATCGCCTGAAAGAAGAGCTCGATCCGGAAACGCTTTACACCAACCAGTTCGTCGAGGCCGTAAACGACTTTGATCCCAAAACCACAGAGCAACAAGCGGCAACGCTGGGGAAATGAGCTTTCAGTTGCCAGGACAAGGATAAGTCTATGCGCCAGCCTACACAAACGCACACCCCCGCCCAGCGGCTGAAAGAGCTATTGGGCCGTCGAGCCGCTGTCCCGGCGCCCGGCTGCCATGACCCTTTGGGAGCCCTACTCATTGCACAAGCCGGTTTCGACGCGGCCTCGGTATCCGGGTATTCCGTCGCCGCCAGCCATGCGCTGCCCGACATAGGCCTGATCAGCGGCACCCAGATGGCCGCTCAAGCCACGGCCATTGCCGAAGCGGTGACGCTACCCATAGTGGCCGATGCCGATACCGGATATGGCGGCATCACCAACATCGCCGCGACGGTAAAGGCTTATGAGCGCGGCGGGGTTGCCGCGTTGCATCTGGAAGATCAGCTGAACCCCAAGCGCTGCGGGGCCATGGCATCCAAGGCGCTGGTTTCCGACAAGGAAATGTCCCAGAGATTGCGCGCGGCCATCGCCACCCGAAACGACATGCTGATCATCGGGCGCACCGATGCCTTGACCATAGCGGGCCTGCCGGAAGCCATTCGACGCTGTCAATGCATGGCCGACAGCGGGGTGGACGCGGTCATGGTTCCTTCCTTGTCCAGTCTCGAAGACATTGAACGTGTCGTTCGTGCGTCTCCTGTTCCTGTGCTGCACACTGTGGCCGAGACGGTAAGGCCACTCTTTACCCAGTCGCAACTCCAGTCCACCGGACTGGGCATGGTGCTGTATTCGATCTCACTGATTCAGGCTGTGGTTCACGTACAACGTGCGCTGTTATCGGAACTGAAGCTGAAAGGCAGTACCAGCGCTTTTGTCGACGCCATGTATCCGTTGCATCAGCTCAGCGAACTTCTCGATGCCGAGCGGTATGCAGAATTCGAATCGCAAATACTGAGCGCGAGGTAGCCATGGCAATGTCGCTGGCGCAAAAAATTCTGGCGCGTGCAAGCGGTAGATCTTTCGTGGAAGAAGGCGAGATCATCTGGGCAAAACCCGACCTGATCACAGTCCCGGAAGTGTCGTTTCCGGCATACGTAAAACGTTTGAGGGATATCGGCATAACGTCCTTTGCCCATCCCGAACGTATCGTAGTGGCAATTGACCATGAAGTACCGGTGCACAGCACGGCGGGCGCCGAACGTAACCGCTTGACCCGGCAGTTGGCTGTCAGCACTCAGGTGGGGCATTTCTACGACGGGATAGGCATCACCCACCCGCTGGTCGTTGAACAAGGTCTGATTTCGCCTGGAATGTTCGTGGTCGGCGCGGACACGCATACATCGGCGATCGGTGGAACTGGAGCACTGGCCATACCCTTCGGCATGGAAGTAACCATGCCCATGGCTCGCGGCGACATCTGGATTCGTGTACCCGGCACCGTGCGGGTACGCGTCAGCGGTACGCTGCCGGCTGGGGTCGGCGCACGTGACATTGTGCTGGCGGCACTCAAGCAAATTGACGAAGAAACGGCCAGCTACAACGTTATTGAATACACCGGAGACACCATTCCGGGGCTCTCTATCCCTGAACGGATGACAATAGCCGGTTTGAGTATCGATTGCGGCGCCGAGGCGGGCATTGTGCCCGCGGACGCCATGGCGGCACAGGCCTTGCAGGCGCGGGGAGTGCACAATGCCATGGCCATGGCCGGAGACGATGATGCGCCGGTCCATAAAGAGATATATATCGATGCCGCGACGCTGGCTCCGCAAGTCAGCATTCCGCCCTCGCCCGCCCATGTCCGCGACGTCACCGAACTGGAAACAGTGCGGATAGACCATGCCTATATCGGCAGCTGCGCCTCGGGCACGCTGGCCGAACTGCAAGCCGCGGCCCGACTGCTGGCCGGGCGCCGCGTTCACCCCGACGTCCAGCTTCTGATCATTCCGGCCACCCGCAAGATCCATGAGCAGGCGATGCAGGACGGCACATTGAACACCTTGATGCGCGCGGGAGCCCAGTTGGCGCCCTCGACCTGCGGGCCCTGTTTCGGCGGACTGGCGCAGTTGAACGCCGGCGAGACCCGCATCAGCACGAGTACGCGTAATGATCGCGGCCGGATGGGAAGCGTCGACGCGAACATCTACCTGGCCAGCGCACTTACCGTAGCCGCCTCGGCGCTTACCGGACACATAACAGATGTCCGCAGCCTTCTTCAGGAATAGATTCCATATGAACCTGATTTACCAAGGACGGTGTTGGAAACTGGATGACGACGTTTCCAGCGACGAACTGATCTCGGCGCGTCATGTCTTCGAATACGACCCCGAGCAGCTGCGCAAGCACCTTCTTGCGGAAACCCGCCCGGAACTTGCGACCCAGGCCAAGCCAGGCGACCTTATCGTCGCGGGCAAGCGCTTTGCCCATGGAAGCCAGCATACGCATCCCTTTCTGGCCATGAAAGCAATGGGGCTCGGGCTGTTGGCCCATCGGCTGTTCCGCCCTCCGTTTCGTCTTGCCATATATAGCGGAGTTCCGTTGCTCGAGCTTGGTGAAGAAGCCTTGGACATGTTCGGCGATGGCGAGCAAATGCACGTCGACTTCAATACGGGCCTGATAACGAACATCACCCGCGGCCAGCAACTGGAAGCAACGCCGCTTCCGGACTTTTTGCTTCAGATTGTTCAAGCGGGCGGCGGCCTGGGCTATTTACGCGACACGCGCGAGCACCCCGCATCATTGGAAACTTCACATGACACCTGAAGCCAGGGATCAAACCGTTACCGGCCGCATGCCTGAAGCGGCGCAAGCCCGGCCATTCATCAGGATCGATGGCCTTGAAAAAACATATCGGTCTCAGGACGGCGGGAACATCCGTGCTTTGGGCCCCATCAGCCTCGACATCCGAGAACAAGAGTTTCTTACCATCGTCGGGCCATCTGGTTGCGGCAAATCTACGCTGCTGAAGCTATTGGCTGGGCTTATCCCGCGCAGTTCCGGCAGCATTGCCATGCGTGGCCAAGCCGTCTTCGGCCCGCAGCAAGATATCGGCGTGGTGTTCCAGTCGCCCGTGCTGCTGCCTTGGCGAACCGCGGTTGAAAACGTCATGTTGCCCGCCGCCGTTAACAAGCTCGACATGGCGCGAAGCAAAGTGCGCGCGCTGGATCTTTTGTCCATGGTGGGCCTGCGCGACTTCCAGGCCAAGTATCCGAACGAGCTATCGGGGGGAATGCAGCAGCGCGTCGCCATTGCCCGGGCCTTGATGCACGAGCCGTCCACCTTGCTGATGGACGAACCTTTCGGTGCGCTGGACGCCATGACCCGCGAGAACATGAACGTTGAAATCAGGCGTTTATGGGCCGAAGCGGGAAAAACCGTCGTCTTCGTCACCCATTCGATTCCGGAAGCCGTATTCCTGGGCACGAGAGTCCTGGTGTTGTCCAACCGGCCGGGACAGATCGCCGAGGTTGTCGACGTCGACCTGGGTGACGACCGAACCCTGGATCTGGTCGCGAGCGACGTATTCGGCACGTATACACGCCGCATCCGTCGCCATTTCAACGCTTGTGGAGCAATAGAATGACCAGCGCACAGGCAAGCGGCCATGTCCGACCAATGCAGGAGCAGCCCATGGCCCAGCAATCTCGTGAAACGACGCTCGAAACGCTGCCATCCGACGACACAGGTACTACACGCAACTGGCTGGAATGGATCTGCATTCCCCTGCTGTTTGTGATTGTGGCCGGAAGCTGGGAAGCAATCATCAGGCTGTTCGAGGTGCCGGCCTACGTCGTGCCGGCGCCATCCGCGATCTGGCAGTCGCTGGTAAGGGGCATTTCCAGCGGAATTTTCATTTCGAATGGCCTGGTCACCTTGAGCGAAGCCCTGCTCGGGTTTGCCGGCGCCGCTGTGCTGGCCATAGTGCTAGGCAGCATCATCGCTCAGTCGCGCTTCGTTGAGCGCGTCATCTACCCGTACCTGATCGCCATCCAGACAACGCCGAAAGTGGCAATAGCCCCGCTGTTCATCATCTGGTTCGGTTTCGGCATTTCATCCAAAGTCATTATTGCGGGGATCATCGCTTTTTTTCCGATCCTGGTGAACGTAATTGCCGGCCTGCGCTCTACAGACCCCCAGCGGATAGAACTGATGCGATCGCTCCGGGCTTCCCGTTGGCAGATCTTCAAGATGGTGATGCTGCCAAGCGCCTTGCCCATGATCTTTGCCGGGCTTCAGGTTGCGGTGATCTTCAGCCTGCTGGGCGCCATCGTCGGGGAATTTGTCGGCTCCCGCGCGGGGCTGGGCAATTTGATCATGCAGATGAACATCAACCTGGATACGGCAGGTGTTTTCGCGGTGCTCGTTTGCCTTTCGAGCATAGGAATCCTGCTTCATCTGATCATGCGTTGGATACAGAAAAAGCTGCTGTTCTGGGCAGACCAGAACAAGATTCCCGGAACCTGAACCACCCATATGCCTATTCTAGGAGGCACTGATGAGCTTCAAAGTATGCAAGCTGGGATCTGCCCTGGGCGCGGAGATAAAAGGCCTGGATCTCTCCCGGAAGCTTGATGACAATACGGTAGCCGCGCTGCATGCCGCCTGGTCCGAACACTTGGTCCTATTGTTTCGCGGCCAACCCCTGACGCCGGCACAACAGATAGGGTTCAGCCGGCATTTTGGAGAGCTGGACGATCACGCAGCCATCCCGAAGTTCCGTCACGCCCAGCATCCTGAGATTCTGCTGGTCAACAACCGGGAAGCCGCAACCAACAAGCGTCTGTCAGTGGGCCGCCAATGGCACTCTGACCTGTCCACCACTCTGCGGCCAGCCAAAGGGTCGCTGCTACATGCTGTCCAGTTGCCGTCGATTGGCGGGGATACCATGTTCTGCAATATGTACCGCGCCTGGGAAGGACTGTCGCCGCTGCTGCAGCAATGGCTCGTCGACATAAGCGCTGTTCACGACATGACCATTGCGCGCGAAACGCGGCTGCAGCGCACCCCTGCCGAACTGGAAGAGATCGCGCTGCGGAACCCGCCAGTGCTTCAACCCATCTGCCGAGTCCATGAGTCCACCGGACGGAAGGCGCTTTATGTCAGCGAGATGACTACCTCGCATATTGATGGCCTGACCAAAGACGAAAGCCAGCCGCTACTGGAGTTTCTATATAAGCGAAGCACCATGCACGAAAACGTGTACCGCCACGTTTGGCGCACAGGCGATTCGGTACTGTGGGACAACCGATGTGTCATGCATATTGCGCTTGCTGACTACGATGTGGCAGAAAGCCGCAGCATGCACAGGACGACATTACTGGGGACCCCGTGCGGGCAGCTGGCCAGCCCTGCTTAGAGGCTGCATTATCCACTTTCGGCTTGGACTCAAGGCCCGCCTACCATGAAGATTCGAGAAATTGCCACTGGGCTACAGTTTCCGGAAGGCCCCATCGCCATGGAGGATGGCTCTGTCTTGTTGGTGGAAATTGCCGGCGGCACGCTCACGCGCGTGTCATCAGGCGGCAAAATCCAGCGTCTTGCTAAGCTGGGGGGAGGCCCCAACGGAGCAGCCATCGCGCCAAGCGGCGAGGTCATCGTATGCAATAACGGCGGCTTGCTATTCAGCATGCAGGACAATATTACCCTGCGACCCGGGTTTGAGCCCGCCGACTATTCCGGCGGCAGGGTCGAACGCGTCAATCTTTCTACCGGACGTGTCGATCGCCTGTTCGATAACGTCGACGGGGAAAGGCTCAAGGGGCCCAACGATCTCGTCTTCGACAAGCACGGAGGCTTCTATTTCACCGACCTTGGCAAGGCACGGCAACATAATCTGGATTGGGGCGGCGTTTTCTACGTACCCGAGGTCGGAGCCGAACCGAAAATCGTCGCCTACCCCGTCATGACAGCCAATGGCGTGGCGCTGTCTCCCGACGGCGCCACGCTTTATTACGCGGAAACAGAAGGTGCCCGCCTGTGGGCGTTCGACATCGAGCAGCCGGGCTGCGTCAGGCGCGACCCGTGGCCATCGATGCACGGCGGCAGGTTGTTGGCGGCGGCACCGGGCGGCCAGTACCAGCGTTTCGACTCCATGGCAGTGGACGTGCTGGGCAACCTGTACATCGGGACCCTGCTGCACGGAGGCATTACCATTGTCAGCCCCGACGGCCGAATCTGCAGGCACCTGCCGCTGCCTGATCGCTATCCGACCAATCTTTGCTTCGGCGGCCCCGATATGACGACGCTGTACGTGACGCTGAGTGGCTCGGGGCGATTGATCGCTATTGATGGCTGGCCTGTGCCAGGGCTGAGATTGAATTAGCGATGCTTGGCTCTATCGCATGCACCATCAGAATCTGATGCCTAGTTCAGCCTTGAACCCGTGCTCGTGCGCATCGCTTGCCAGTTGCCCTAGATAGAACAGGCCGATGGTCGTCTTGGACGACAAGGCAAGATCGACTCCGGCCTCAAGGACGGCGGCATCTCTTGCGATCGGCACACCGGCGACCGTGAAAGCATCGCCGCCGGCAAAGGCAAGCGTAGATTGCGGGGTATTGCTGCCGAAAGCATGGCGCCAGCCCAGCATGCCGCGCACGCTCGCGGTCATGGAACCGTGCTTGATGTCAGTCGAAGCGCGCAGGCCGAGCGTGGTGAAGGTGGCATCCGTGTCGGAGCTTCTGCTGGTCAGTGCGGCTGTGCCGCCTTTTTCACTGAACCCGTCGGTGTGCACATTGACGTAGGCAAGGTTTGCGTAAGGCTCAATGACGAACCTGCCTTGCTCTATCTTGTAGCCCAGCTCGCTGAACAGTTGAGCCGTCGCAGCATTGTAGTCAGCGCTCAGTTTGTCGGAAAAGCCGGGGAAGGCGGCAGAGCGGTTTGCCTTGACATCGTGCCAGGTGTAGGCGCCCCCCAACCGAAGGCCGAGCGCGCCCCATTGCGTGCCGCCGTAGAGTCCCAGGTGATAGTTATCGCTGGAGCCGGACGACGCGCGGTCGTCGAGGTGGAACGAAGAATGGCTGTAGCCGGCAAGCACGCCAAGGCGCCAGGTCTCGGCGACCAGGCCGTCGGCGCCGATAAAGAAGCCGCCTGTATCGTGGTCGAATTCGGCGGCATTGCCGTCGCCGTCTATGGTGCCCCAGGAGCCGAAGCCCTGGAACCAGACAGCCGACCGGCCGGTGTCGGCCGGCGGCGGCACGTACGCACTTTGGCCCGGCCGGCCCAGGCTGTTATCCGCATACGCCACGACGGGCGGCGCTGACGCGCCAACCCCTGCAAAGGCTGCTCTTACCCGTGCCATTGCTGCATCGCGCACGTAGCGGCTGTCACTCAGCATTGCCCCCTTGACCGAGGCGTGGATCTCGCCGGAGAGTTGGTCGAAGGCGTTGCGGGCTGTAGGCTCGTCAAGGACAACCACGGCGTCATAAACCTGGTTGCCGGAGCCCAGCGATTCCACGCCACCGGCAGTGGCCCGCTGGTTGCGGGTCTTGCCGATGTCGGCAAAATCGGTGTCGTTCCGGTCGAGTGTCAGCGTGACATCGTTGGCGCCATAGCCGAGTTTTGGGTCGAGGAAGACAAAGTCATCGGTCGCGCCGGAAAATTCGCCATTGAGGCCGCCATCGGCAGTCAGGATCGTGTAGACAGCGGTCGGATCATAGGTTGCGCCCATGCCGACATGAACCACCGAGCCACCATTGAGAAAAGCCTGGCCAGTGGCATGGATACGGTCGCTGCCGGCTTCGGTCTGTTCGACCACGTAGCGCGAACCCGTGGCGAACGTGATATCGCCGGCGACATTGAGCGTACCGACCGAATTACCGGGGGCAACCGTGCCGCCCGCGCCGACCACTGTCGTGCCGACCGTGCCGGAACCGCCCAGAGTGCCGCTACCGGCAACGCCAACCGTACTGGCTGCATCGCCAAGATTGCCGTCGACGACAAGCGTACCGCCCGAGATCGAGACCGTTCCGGCGAAGTCCGGACTGTCGGTCACCAGTCGCGTTGTGCCAGAAGCCACGCGCAGCGCCCCCGTACCTGTAATCGCAGGCGCGAATCGGTAGTCCGAATCCGTATGATTGAAACTGAGTGTCCCGGTGCCGGCGCCGAATCTGACTTCGGCCGCTTCGAGTATGCCGGCGGCGACAGGCGGCTGGCCAGCAGCCGAGCCTATGTTCAACGTGCCGGTGGCCGGCCCCCACATGGCAACTTCAACGACACCCGCACCGCCGGCAACGCTGACCAGGCCGCCATCCAGGATGTTCAAGGTGCCGTCGCCCTCCATGCCGACCAGTAAGTCACCGCTGTCGGTCCAGGTCGAGCCGGCGCCTGTCACTGTCGCGGTACCGACGGAGCCGTTGAGGCGCGCGATATTTCCGTATGCACTGGTGACCTTGCCACCATGCTCGATGCTCAGCGTGGCAGTGCCGGCGTAGCCAACAATCAGGTTTCGGCTGTTAGTCCAGGTCGAGCCGGCTCCGCTTACCGTTACCGCGCCGACGGAGCGTTTATTTTCCCCGCTCGGACCGGTAGTGACTCGATCGGCCCCGATCACGCCAGCCATACTGCTGACCGTGCCGCCATTTTCGACAATCAAGGTGCCATGGCCCCACGCGCCGATAACCAAGTCGCTAAGGCCTCTCCAGTTCGATCCCGCGCCGGTAACTATCACGGTGGATCTGACTGTGGAACCCACATTGTTGCTGATGCGGGCGGAACCGCTGATGACAGTGCCGCCGTCCGCGACAAGAAGCGTGCCGCCGCCTAGCCCACCGACAGTAAGCTCACCGCTGTGCCAGGTGGAGTCCGCGCCTGTCACAGTGGCTGTGCCGGTAGATCCGTCTTCTCGGGCAATGTGGCTAATCCGGCTGGTGACGCTGCCACCATCGGCAATGGTCAGGGTACCGTGGCCGGCCACGCCGACATCCAGGTAACCGTTGTTCACCTCGTTGCTATTCGTCCAGGCCGAGCCAGGCCCAGTCACCGTGACTGCGCCAGTGGAGTTTGGGTTGACCCCGATCTGGCCATTCTTGCTGGTGACGATACCGCCGTCGGCGATAGTCAAGGTGCCACGGCCGGAGACGCCGACATTGAGGTCGTCGCTGTTCGTCCAGGTCGAGCCGACGCCAGCCACCGTAACCGCGCCGGCCGAGCCCGCCTGGCGCCCGATCCGGCCGACCGTATTGGTGACCGAGCCGCCGTCTTCAACAATCAGGGAGCCGGTGCCTTCCTGGCCGACGACAAGAAACGAGTGATTCGTCCACGTTGAGCCGGCCCCGCTTACCAGCACCGAGCCGTTGGAGCCTGATTCATCACCGATGTAGCCGCCTCTGCTGCTGACCGTACCCCGGTCCGCAACGGCCAGGCTGCCATTGCCCCCCGCTCCGACGGTGAGAGGATCGGCGTTCGCCCAGGTCGAACCGGCCCCGGTCACCATTGTCGCGCCGGTGGAACCTGCGTGACGCCCGATAATGCCGAAGGTATTGCTCACCGAGGCGCCGTTCTCGATGCTCAGCGTGCCGGTGCCATGCTGCCCGACGAACAATTCATGGTGGTTGACCCAGGTTGAGCCGGCTCCCGTTACCATGACCGCGCCAACGGCCCCCGGATCGTAGCCGATAACGCCTGTTGAATTGCTGGCCGCGCCGCCTTTCTCGATAATCAGCGTGCCATTGCCGCCTGATCCGACCGCAACAGCCGCGAGGTTCGTCCAGGTCGACCCGGTGCCGGTCACCGTAACCGTGCCGGTGGAGTTTGTGTCGTACGCGATGAAGCCGTCTCTGCCGCTGACCGCGCCGCCGTCCGCAATCGTCAGCGTGCCGGCACCTGCGACGCCGACCGTGACATCGCCGTGGTTCTTCCAGGCCGAACCGGCACCCGTTACCAGCGCCGTGCCGGTCGAACCCGAGTCGAGGCCAAGGTAGCCGGTGTCGCTGGTGACGGTGGCGCCATCCGCCACGGTAAGTTTGCCGTTGCCGGAGGCGCCGACGGTAAGGCCCAGGGTGTTGCTCCAGGTGGAATCGGCCCCCGTGACCGTCACCGTGCCAGTGGAGCCTTTTCCGGCGCCGATGAGGCCGATATCGCTGGCGACCCCTCCACCGTCCGCAACCGCCAGCGAGCCATCGCCATCGGCGCCGACTACGATCTGATCGCTCAGGAACAGCGCAAAGTCCGTCACGTTGACCTTGCCGGTCGAACCGGGACCGGAGCCGATGTGGGCGTTCTTGGTGAAAGTCGTAGCGCCGCCCGAGATGGTAAGCATGCCGCTGCCCGAGCCGCCCACTACCAGGTCTTGTTGGTTCATCCAGTTCGAGCCATTGCCGTCCACCACGACTATCCCTGCCGCGCCCGGTTCGGCGCCGATGACACCGGCCGTGCTCGAAACGGTTCCGCCGCCCTGCACCGTCAATGTACCGGCGCTGGTGTTCCCGACACGCAGCATCTCGCCCGCATCCCAATAAGGAGACGTTACGCGAACAGGCTGTACGTCACCGGAAGCCGCTACGCTCTGGGCCGCTGCGGGAGCGCTGGCGGCAAGCCCGGCAATGCCGCTTGCAAGCGCTGTCGACGCCATGAGCAGCCGGATGTGAGCGATATGCCCAGGGATGGACTTGCTGCCGAAACCTAGCGCGATCATGTTGTCTCTCACTTATTGGATAGCCGAGCACCGAGCGTGGTAGGCAACATCATGACGAAAGCTGGCAAAAAGACCACAATGCAAGGATGAAACAACATGCCAGGCTGACGAATCGCACATTACCAAGGCCAGGCGGATCTTTGTCCAGTCAGATTCCGATGCGTTCGCGCAGGGCCCGGCGATGCGGGCGCGAGACGGGCCAGCTGCGGTCGGCAGCTCGCACCCTGACAAGCCATTGGCCGACATTTCGCCGGTCCAGATCGACCACATGCAGCGCGTTCACGATCGCGGTCCGGTGAACGCGAAAGAAGAGTTTTTCGGGCAACAAAGTAGACCACATGCCGAATGCGCGCGAGTCCAGCACCATCGATCCGTCTTCGAGCCAGATTTCGCTGTAGTTTCCTGCTGAGCGGACTCCCACAATGGCCTCGGGCGGGACTCCGCGCACCACGCCACGCTTGCTGAGATAGATGAGCGGCGAAGAACTCTCGGACAAGGCTGTCTTGTGCTGGAAGTAGCCCTTGCCATACTTTGCCTGGCCGATGAGATCCGCGCACCGATACAATGCGCTGACTTCGGCAGGCGACCACACGTGGTATTTCACCGTAGTGTCAAAGCCAATGATGCCGCGCAGCTTTCCGTCGTGCAACACGGGCACGCTCAGGACGCTCTTGTTTCCTTGGCGCAGGAATTCCACCCGTGTGGACCTTGCGGACCTGGGCAGCTTATAGACATCGTGCACAGCGACTGCCCGCTTTTTCACCAGGTATGAATGCAGCCACGCAAGCAAGGTGGTCGGCACATTCTGGAGTTCGGTCACGAATGGCCTGGTCTGGCCGCGACACCATTCGTGCGTATTGCTGAAACGGAGCAGATCCGGGCGGTATTCGATCATCCAGGCCCGGTCCATATATGACGCCTCGCCCATGGATGCCAGGTGTTCCGATATTGCCTCATCAACTGGATAGCGGAGCAGGCTCATCGCACATTGATAGACCCAGTCTGCCGAAAGGCCAGGCTCGAGATCGCCAGCCATATGTATCTTGTACTTGACGGCTTGTTCCACGTACGTTTCCCAGGTGTCGGAACTTTCTAGAAATGCATGCCGACCCGCAGGCTGGCGGTTTGCGACATCAAGTGCTCGGCAGCCTGCAGACCATATTCGGCGCGCACAGACCACTTATCGGCCGTCAACAGTTCGACCCCGGCATTGACGGTACCAAACACACCGGGCATGCGGGTTGCAAGGGTGAAGCCGTATTGCGGGGCCGCGACCAACGCTACATCGCTGGACACTTTCCGCCCTGCCACGAGGCCTACGCCCAAGGACAGGTACGGTCGTATGGTGGTCTTGCCCGTTTCGATCTTTCCGCCGAACTCGATACTCGGCGTCAGCACGGCACTCCAGCGATCGCTGGATCTGTGGGTCAGATCGTAGACGCCGCCGCCGGATTCGGTGTATGACGACGTACGGTCATAGATGATGTCCAGATCGGCATACGGTTTGACATACCAGTTGTCGAACGGCACTTCGTAAGC
>DASPIV010000084.1:0-5294 GCA_035628955.1 Bordetella sp. | reverse complement strand
TGCTGACATTGGGGGCGGACATCTGGATCATTCTGGTGGGGCGCATCGTACTGACGCTGGCGATCGTGGCGATTCTGGCGCGGTTGATCAAGGGCGGCGGCAGTACGGCCCGTACACACCTCAGCCCGGCGGCAGGTTAGGGGGGGTTGCGCCAGACGGGCCACTGCAGGTAGGTCAGCGCGCGCAGCGCCCATTCCACCGGCCCGTAACGGTAGCGTTGCAGCCATGCGGCCGAGATCGCCAACTGCGCGGCATAGAGCGTGGCCGCGATCGCCAGTACGGACAAGGGTGACAACTGGTTCATCAGCCGGGCTCCGTAGGCCTTGAAGATCACCGCGCAAACAAGCGACTGCATCAAGTAGTTGCTCAGCGCCATCCGGCCGGCGGGCGCCAGCGCGGCGCCCAGGGCGGCCCCGCGGTCCGTCTGCAGGGCGAGCAGCAGCGCAGCCGCATAGGCAGCCGTCAGGAAGGGGGCGGTCAACAACCCGATGCCCAGGCCCAGCACCGACAGGTCCAAGGCCAGGGGCACCAGTGACAGCGTGGCATACAGAGCCGCACCGGCCATGCCCACCGGCAGGCCGATCCACACCAGGCGCCGCAGCAGGACAGCATGGCCGCCCGTGGCGGCCAGGACCCTGTGGCGCCCCGCCGCGAGGCCCACCAGGAACATGGCCAGTGCGCAGGGCCCTTGCACGGTCAGCAAGGCAAACATCATGGTGGTGCGCAGTTCCAGACTATGCTGCGCGATCGTGGTGGCGATGGAGCCCCGGTAGGCCGCCAGGGTGGCGGCGACATCGGCATGCTGCCACGCCGTATCCGCCATATCGGCCGGTGTCATGGCTACCAACAGCCCCAGCAGCAGCCACGCACCGCCACAGGCCAGGACCAGCAGCGCGCCGCGCCGCAACGCGCGACGCGCGGGCAGGTCGCGCCAGCGCAGCAACACCAGGCCCAGCAGCGCGTAAGTGAGCAGGATGTCGCCCTGGAACAGCAGCAGGCCATGCAGCAATCCCAGGGCCGCCAGCCCCAACAGGCGGCGGCCATGGCGCGCAACGAAACATGCCTGCACCCGATCGGCTGCCGCCATCTGCAGAGTAAAGCTGTAGCCGAACAGAAAAGAGAACAGCAGGTAGAACTTGGTCTCGAACAGGAAGGCCACCAGCCAGCGCACGGCCTGGTCCAGCGGCCGGTCGAACACCGGATCGGTCAGGCTGCTGCCGTAATAGGGCGAGGCGAAAACGCCGATATTGACGACCAGGATGCCCAGTAGCGCAAAGCCGCGCAGTGCGTCGACATCATGCAAGCGCCCAGTATCGGCGGCCGGTGTGCCTGGCATGTGCCGGCTGGCGTCGTCAGGACGACGGCAGGCGTGCCGCGATTTCGGCGATCAACCGGCGCGCCGCGTCCAGCTTGGAGCCTGACGGCAGCGGATGTGTACCGCCGGCATCGAACAACACCAGTTCGGTGGTATCGGCGTCCATGACTTTGTGTGCCAGGTTGCCCACCAGCAGCGGAATGCCCTTGCGTAGCCGCTTGGCTTCGGCATGCTCGGCCAGCTTTTCGGTTTCGGCCGCAAAGCCGACGCACCAGGGGCCGTTCGGCAGTTTGGCGACTTCGGCCAGGATGTCGGGATTGGGCTCGAACTCGAGCACGGGCGCGCCGCCGCCTTCGGTGGTTTTCTTCAGCTTCTGGCTGCTGACGTTCTTGACGCGCCAATCGGCCACCGCCGCCACGGCGATGAATACGTCGGCATCGTGAGCATTGGCCATGACGGCGTCATACATCTGGCGCGCCGTGGTGACGGGCAGGGCGGTGACCCCGCGCGGCATGGCCAATGCCGTGGCGCCCGTTATCAGCGTGACGCGGGCACCGGCCTCGCGCGCCGCGCGCGCCAGCGAGTAGCCGGTTTTGCCGGACGAGCGGTTGCTGAGCACGCGCACCGGGTCGACCGGCTCGGATGTCGGGCCCGCGGTCAGCAGCACATGGCGGCCCGCCAGCACTTTTGGCTGGAAGAATGCGATCAAGTCAGTCAGCAGTTCGTGCGCTTCCAGCATGCGGCCGTCACCGGTTTCGCCGCATGCCTGCTCACCCGAGGCCGGGCCCAGTACGGATATGCCATCGGCGCGCAGTTGCGCCACATTGCGCTGGGTGGCGGGGTTGGCCCACATTTCGCGATTCATGGCGGGCGCCACCAGCAATGGACAGGCGCGTGCCAGGCACAGCGTGGACAGCAGGTCATCAGACAGGCCATGCGCCAGCTTGGCCATGAAGTCGGCGCTGGCGGGAGCCACCAGCACGGCATCGGCGCCCCGGGTCAGCTCGATATGCGCCATGTTGTTGTCGATGCGCGCATCCCACGCATTGACGTACACGGGGCGGCCGGACAGGGCCTGCAGGGTGACGGGCGTGATGAAATGGGTGGCGGCCTCGGTCATGACGACATCGACCACGGCGCCCTGTTCGGTCAGGCGTCGTACCAGTTCGGCGATCTTGTAGCAGGCGATACCGCCGGTCAGGCCGAGGACAATGCGTTTGCGGGCAAGATCGAGCATGGCGGGCCGGCGCACGAGGCGCCGTCAGTCGAGGCGGTGGATGGAATATGACAATTCTAAGCGCTGCGGGCGTTGCGGGCGCGCAGCAGTTCGTCCAGGACCAGCAATACCGCGCCGCAGGTGATGCTGACATCGGCCAGATTGAATGCCGGGAAGTACCAGTCGTTCCAGTAGAAAAGCAGGAAATCGATGACGTGCCCGTATGCCACGCGGTCGATCACATTGCCCAGCGCGCCGCCCAGGATCAGGGTCAGTGCCAGGCTGAAGCGTGTCTGCCCATCGTGGCGGCGCAGCAGCCAGACGATGACCACGGCCGCCACCACGCCCAGCGCCGTGAAGAACCAGCGCTGCCAGCCCGCTTCAGAGGCCAGGAAGCTGAAGGCCGCGCCGCGGTTGTACACCAGCGTGAAGTCGAACACCGGCAATACATGGACGCGCTGGCCATAATCGAAGGCGGTGTCGAAATATAGCTTGCTGATCTGGTCCAGGATGATCAGCAACACCGCCAGGGCCAGCCAGCGCCCGATGCGCGGCGTCCGGCCCGTGGTGGCGCTCTCGGCGGAAGCGGCTGCCATGGCGTCAGGCCTTGTCACGCAGCTCGCCCGAGCCGAACAGGTTGCTCACGCAGCGGCCGCAGATCTCGGGGTGGTTGGCATCGCTGCCCACATCCAGGCGCCAATGCCAGCAACGTTCGCACTTCTTGTGCGCCGACGGCGCGATGTCGACCCGCAAAGCGCCGCTGCCCGCATGGACCGTGGCACGCGAGACGATCAGCACGAAGCGCAGATCGTCGCCCAGGCTGGCCAGCAAAGCATGGTCGTCTCCGGCGGCGTACAGATCGACCTCGGCCTGCAGCGACGAGCCGATGCCGCCCGCCGTGCGGACTTCCTCGAGCTTGCGCTGCACCTCGGCGCGCATGGTGCGCAGCCGCGTCCATTTGGCGAGCAGCGCATCGGCATCGGCGTAGGGCGGCAGGGCGTGGTAGACCTCGCTGAAGATCGTGGTGCGCGACAGGTCGGCCTGGTGCTGCAAGGTCGAGTCGGCCAGCACTTTCCAGGCCTCTTCGGCAGTGAACGAAAGCACCGGCGCCATCAGCTTGAGCAGGGTCTGGGTGATGTCGAGCAGGGCGGTCTGGGCAGAGCGCCGCGCCACGCTGCCGGCGGCCGTGGTGTACAGGCGGTCTTTGAGAATATCCAGATAGAACGCGCCCAGGTCTTCCGAGCAGAACGTCTGCAGGCGCGACACCGCGGGGTGGAAGTCGTAGCGTTCGTAATGGGCCAGCACTTCGGCCTGCATCTGCGCGGTCATGGCCAGGGCGTAGCGGTCGATCTCGAGCAGCTCGCCGTAGGGTACCGCCTGGTTGACTGCGTCGAAATCGGCCAGATTCGCCAGCAGGAAGCGCAGCGTGTTGCGGACGCGCCGATAGCCTTCGACCACCCGCTTGAGAATTTCATCGGAAATCGACAGCTCACCCGAGTAATCGGTGGAAGCCACCCAAAGGCGCAGGATTTCGGCGCCCAGCGAATCGGACACTTTCTGCGGCGCGATGACGTTGCCCACCGATTTGCTCATCTTGCGGCCCTGGCCATCGACCACGAAGCCGTGCGTCAGCAGCGCCTTGTAGGGGGGCTGGCCATACAGCATGCAGCCCGTGAGCAGCGACGAGTGGAACCAGCCGCGATGCTGGTCCGAGCCTTCCAGGTAAAGATCGGCCGGCCAGGCCAGTTCGGCGCCGTGCGAGCCGCCCAATACCTGGTCCTTGCCGCCCAGCACGGTGGCATGGGTGGTGCCCGAGTCGAACCACACGTCCAGCGTGTCGCGGTTCTTTTCGTATTGGTCGGCTTCGTCGCCCAGCAGTTCGCGCGGATCGAGCGACTGCCAGGCTTCGATGCCGTGCTGTTCGACACGCTGCGCAACTTGCTCGAGCAGTTCGGCGGTGCGCGGATGCAGCGCGCCGGTTTCCTTGTGTACGAAGAAGGCCATGGGTACGCCCCATTGGCGCTGCCGCGACAAGGTCCAGTCGGGCCGGTTGGCGATCATGGCGTGCAGGCGCGCGCGTCCCCACGACGGATAGAACGCCGTGGCCTCGATGCCGGCCAGGGCGCTTTCGCGCAGCGTGGGACCGCCATCGGCCGGCTTGACATCCATGCCGGCGAACCATTGGCTGGTGGCGCGATAGATGACGGGTGTTTTGTGGCGCCAGCAATGCATGTAGCTGTGCGACAGCTTCTGTACATTCATCAGCGAGCCAGCCTCTTTCAGGGCCTCGACGATGCGCGGATTGGCCTCCCAGATCGACAGGCCGCCGAACAATGGCAGGCTTTCGGCGTACTTGCCGTCGCCCAGCACCGGGTTCAGGATGTCGTCGTCGGCCAGCCCGTGCGCCTTGCACGACACAAAGTCTTCGATCCCGTACGCGGGGGCCGAGTGCACCACGCCGGTACCCGCGTCCAGCGTCACGTAGTCGCCCATATACACAGGCGAGGTGCGTGCATAGCCGGCATCGGCCTGGGCCAGCGGGTGGTGAAACCGCAGGCCGGCCAGGGCAGTGCCCGGCGCGGTGGCGATGATTTCCCCCTGCAGGTCCCAGGCCTTCAGGCAGGCTTCGACACGTTCGGCCGCCAGCAGCAGCAGGGGGCCATGCTCGGGCGCCGGCGTTACGCGTACCAACGCATATTCCAGCTCGGGGTGCATGTTCAAGGCCTGGTTGGCCGGAATGGTCCAGGGCGTGGTCGTCCAGAT
>DASPIV010000083.1:0-15814 GCA_035628955.1 Bordetella sp. | reverse complement strand
ACTGCCTGCAAGCTGTATCCGACCTTCTTGTTTATGTTCATATCCAGGAGTCATCATGGCTGATTTTGTAAGTGCATTGGTGCATGCCGAACTGTTCCTGCTGGGGGTTGCGTCGGCCCCCGGCCAGCAAGCCGCCGTTGCCGGCGACCCGGTAATCGGTGCGGGCGCGCCCCCCGCGACCACTACTATTTCTTTCAGCGCAGCGGATTACCGCAGCGCCGCCGGCTGACAGACAGTGCCGGGGCGGGCCGCGCCAATGGTGCGTTGCGGCCAGTTCCGCCCAACAATGGCGCCCTTCGTTCCGCACCCACTCCGAAACCTCTCGTTAATAACGGTGACATAGAAGCTGGCGACGGACCGAGGCCTCCTGGAACATACTTGCCTCCTTGACTAGAACCAGAGGAGAGGAGCATGTCTAATCAGGACAGCCTGGATCAGACCCCGTTGAAACGGGTGATGGGGCCGAAGCTGCTGTTGCTGTTCATCATCGGCGACATCCTGGGCACCGGCATCTATGCGCTGACCGGCCAGGTGGCCGCTGAAGTCGGTGGCGCGGCCTGGGCGCCTTTCCTGGTCGCCTTCATCGTGGCCTTGCTGACCGCCTTTTCCTACCTGGAACTGGTTACCAAATACCCCCGTGCCGCCGGCGCGGCGTTGTATGTGCACAAAGCCTTCGGCGTGCATTTCCTGACTTTCATTGTCTGCTTTACCGTGATGTGTTCCGGCCTGACCTCGGCTGCCACGGCTTCCCGCGCCTTCTCGGCCAACCTGTTCGTCGCGATGGGCATGGATGCCGACCCCGTGCTGGTCACGATGGGCGCGCTGGGCTTCATGCTACTGGTCATGGTCATTAACTTCCGCGGCGCCTCGGAAAGCGTGAAAACCAACGTGGTGCTCACCCTGGTCGAATTGAGCGGCCTGCTGCTGGTCATCATTCTGGGCTTTTATGCCATAGCGGGCGGCCAGGCGGATTTCTCGCGAGTCGTCGCATTCGAGACTCCAGAAAACAAAAGCGTGTTCCTGGCTGTTACCTCGGCCACCGCGCTGGCCTTCTTTGCCATGGTCGGCTTCGAAGACTCGGTCAACATGGCCGAGGAAATCCATGAACCCCATCGCATTTTTCCCAAGGTCATGCTGACCGGGCTGGGGATCACGGCAGTCATCTACGTGCTGGTGTCGATCTGCGCCGTGGCATTGATCCCGGTGGGAGAACTGGCCGCCAGCTCGACGCCGCTGGTGCTGGTGGTGCAGCGCGCCGCCCCCAATCTGCCGATGGACACCATCATGCCGATCATCTCGATGTTCGCCGTGGCGAACTCGGCGCTGATCAATATGATGATGGCAAGCCGCCTGCTGTACGGCATGTCCCGCCAGGGCGTGCTGCCCAAGTTCCTGTCGCTGGTGCACCAGCGCACCCGCACCCCCTGGTCCGCCATTCTGTTCACCACCGCGTTGGCACTGGGGCTCATCCTGCTGGTTTCGGCCAGCAACTCGAAGGCTATCAGTGCCTTGGGCGGCACTACCGCCCTGCTGCTGCTGGGGGTGTTTGCGTTCGTCAACGTGGCCGTGCTGGTACTGCGCCGCGACCCGGTCAAGCACGAGCATTTCCGTGCCAATACCGTGGTGTCGTGCGTGGGCGCGGCCGCCTGCCTGTTCCTGGTGACGCCACTCACTGGGCGCGACCCGATCCAGTACCAGGTGGCTGGCTGGCTGCTTGCGCTGGGCGTGGTGATGTGGGGCATTACCCTGCTGGTGCACCGCAAGCCGCCCCCGCGTCTCGACCCCGAACACCTGACCGACGACTGACATGGCCAGGCGGTTCACGACCAGACCAGAGCGCCCCGTGGGGCGCTCTTTTGCTGAAAGCGCAGGCGGCGCCACCGCGCCACCTTCGGTACTATAGAAACCTGCTATCGATTTACGGAGTTACACCATGCAACGCGCTGGCAGCGCCGACTTGCCCCTGCATGGCGGCCGGGTACCGGCATGGCTGGGCCAGCGCATGTCGCGCCTGGGCGCCGTCATCGCCCAGGCCATCGTGCATCACTATGGCCGGGACGAATTCCTGCGCCGCCTGGCGCATCCGTTCTGGTTCCAGTCGTTCGGCGCCGTCATGGGTATGGACTGGCATTCCTCGGGCATCACTACCAGCGTCATCGGCGCCCTCAAGCGCGGCCTGCAGCCTTTGTCGGCCGAACTGGGCATCCACGTGTGTGGCGGACGCGGCCAGCACTCGCGCAAGACGCCGCACGAACTGGCCACCGTGGGCGAACGCGTGGGCATCGATGGCGACGCCCTGGCGCGGGCCAGTCGGCTGGTGGCCAAGGTAGACAGCGCCGCCGTGCAAGACGGCTTCGATTTATACCTGCACGGTTTCATCGTTACCGACGACGGCCACTGGACTGTGGTGCAACAGGGCATGAACGATGGCAGCGGCCTGGCGCGCCGCTACCACTGGCTGTCGGAAGGGTTGCAAAGCTTTGTCGATGCACCGCATGCCGCCATCGACGGCGCCAACCAGGGCCGCATCGTCAACCTTACCGACCGGCGCGCCGCTGCTTCGCGGCAGGGTCAGTTGGCCTTGCTGCATGACCAGGGCCCCGATTTCATTGTGCAAGAAGCCGCTGCCCTGGCTGCGCAAGCGGCGCCTGCCAAGGCACTGCAAGCCGAGCCCGAGCCGGCCCAGTTGCCGCTACCCCATCTGGTCATGCCGGCCCACCACGATGTACGGCCCAAAGACGTCAGCATGCAGCGCCTGCACGGCGCCCTGGCGGCGGCCGCCGAAAGCGGCCCAGTGGATTTCGCCGACCTGCTGCTGGTGCCCGGCGTAGGCGCGCGCACCGTGCGCTCATTGGCGCTGGTGGCGGAAGTCGTGCACGGCGCCCCGTGCCGATTTACCGACCCGGCCCGCTTTTCGCTGGCCCACGGAGGCAAAGACCGGCACCCTTATCCTGTACCGTGCGCGGTATACGACCAGACCATAAACGTCCTGAAAAGCGCCGTCGGCAAGGCGGCCCTGGGCAACGACGAACGGCTGCAAGCCCTGCGCCGCCTGGACCAGCAGGCGCGGCGCCTGGAAAAGACTGCCCAAGGCCCCTTGTTGCCGGAGTTGGTCGAGCAAGAACTCCAGGCGTCGGCCAGCTATGGCGGACGCAGCATCTACGGGTGGGAAAGCTGAATATCTGCCGCGGCACGTGGCTTGCTCGGTGTCCGGCATGAACCCGCTGATCCAGCCGACGCCCGGAGCCGACATGAAAAAGCGCTATTCCATCACTGTCCACGCTCGCTGGGACGTCGCTTTCGATGCCTCGCCGCAGCAAGTCGCCCGTATGCGCGCCGATGGCCTGGTAATAGACGAGATCTGCAACACGGTGCCGGAATGGCTGCCGGCCTTCCTGGTACGCGGCTGGTGCCGCGCCCAGGACGCCTGGCAATGGCTCAGGGTGTTCTGACCCCCGTACTTATTTGCTCTTTTGCTGCGCCTCGGGGTTGGCCTCGCTTTCGGCCAGTTTGGTCAGCTTTTCGTCGGTGGACTTCTCTTCCTGCAAAGTCTGGTACAGCAGCTTCTCGGCGTCTTTCGACCCCAGACGGCGCGCGAAGGTGCACAAGGTCCCATAACTGGCTATTTCATAATGCTCAACCTTTTGCGCCGACGCAATCAAGGCCGCGTCGAGCACCGGACCCTTGGCAATTTCTTCAATAACCTCCTTTCCTTCTTCCACCAGACCCTCCATGGCCGCGCATTTCATGCGCTTGAGTTTGATATCGCATAGCTCGACCACCTGGTCGATGCGCTCTATCTGGCCTTGCGTTTCTTCCAGGTGAGCCTGGAATGCCTCGGCAAGTTTCGGATTGGTCGCGGCCCGTGCCATTTTGGGCAGGGCCTTGGCCAATTGTTTCTCGGCGCTATAGATATCCGAGAGTTCGTGGATGAACAGGTCTTGCAGTGTCTTGGCGGGCATGATGGCCTCCGAAAATGGGTTGCGGCAAAGACGAGATGTGCTTTCCGCAAGTGACGTACCTGCCCTGCCAGCCCGCCGGGCACGAATCCTGCGAGCCCTTTGCTTTCCTAAACCATCCCGCGGGGGATACGAATCATGGAAACCCAGACACCCAACCCGGAAGCGGAAAAGCACTACATGGACTGGCTGCGAGATGCACATGCCATGGAAGAGCAGGCTGAAAGCATGCTGGAAAGCATGGCCTCGCGGCTGGAAAATTATCCCGAGCTGAAACGCCGGATAGAACAGCACATTGTGGAAACCCGTGAGCAGGGCCGCCTGGTGAAGCAGTGCATCGAGAGCCGCGGCGGCGATACGTCGGCAATAAAAGTTGCAGCGGGCAAGACCATGGCTGCCGCCCAGGCGTTCTCCGGCATGCTGGCCGGCGACGAAGTCGTCAAGGGCGGTATGTTCAGCTACGCGTTCGAGCACATGGAAATCGCCGCCTACCGGAATCTGATCGAGGCGGCGAAAGTAATGGGCGACATCAGCACGCAGCAGACTTGCGAACGCATTCTGAAAGAAGAATTGGCCATGGCGGCCTGGCTCGAGCAGAACATGGCGAGTATCACGCGCCAATACCTGCTGCGCTCGGATTACGCCGAGGGCACGGCAAAACGCTAGACTGCACCCTGCGCCGTATCCAGCCAGAAAAATCCGGCCCGTCGGGCCGGATTTTTCATCCCCGGAGTCCTTAGCGCGAAGGTTCGGTATCGACCGCGCCGCTGCCCAGATCGGCACCGGTCATCGGGTCTGCGTCGGGCATCGATGCCGTGCGCGTCGCCAGGGCCTGGAGTGCCGCCAGTTGTTCTTTGGACAGCCCCACATTCGGCATTCCATCGCCGCCGTCCACGGCGCATTGTTGCTCCCGATCCGACACCACATCGAAATTCGCGTCGCTGTTCCACGAACCCCGCATATTGCCCTCGCCCTGCGACATGTCGAAATACACTTGAGCGAAGCGCGGATCCCCAGGCAATTTACCCGGCGGGAAATTCGGCTGCATGGAATACAAGGCCTTTTCGAATGACCGCTGGTGCGAGACTTCACGGGTCATCAGGAAGCCCAAGGCCTCTTTTACGCCGGGGTCGTCGGTCACATTGATCAGACGCTCATAAATGATCTTGGCGCGCGCCTCGGCGGCGATATTCGAGCGTAAGTCGGCCGACGGATCACCTATGGTGTCGATATACCCGGCGTTCCACAACTGGCCTCCGGAATTGGTCAGTGCCGGCCCCCCGCCATATAGCACCTGCGTCACATGGGAGTCATTTCCGGCGCCGTGCAAGCTGCGATACAAGTCAGCTTCCGATTCGGTGGCTTCGGCCAATTGACCCTTGGCCCCTTTATTCAGCATGGCGACCAACGTGCCGATAATCTCGAGGTGGCTGAGTTCCTCTGTGGCGATATCGAACAACATATCTTTGCGACCCGGATCATCTTCAGCGATAGCCTGGGTAAAGTAGCGACAGGCCGCGGCCAGCTCACCTTGCGGTCCGCCAAACTGCTCCAGCAGCAGATTGGCCAAACCTGGATTGCCCTCTCTCACGCGAACGGTGTACTGCAGGCGTTTGTTGTGTGCAAACATGAAAGTCTCCCGGCAGGTTACGCCCGCGAAATGCGAGCAGAACGGCCCCTCGCAAGTGCTGTACCTGCTGTCAGGCGTATCCTCTTTGCCTGCTTACCAGGAACGCCGCCACCCGGTAATATTCGGCAATGTCAGTAAATATTGGCAGCGTCTCGCCGCGTTGTTTCCGCCGGGCGCGCACTACACTCGAGACGCTACAAAAAAGGGGTTCCAACCATGCGTATCTGTACCAGCATCCTGACGCTTGCCGCTGCCTGCAGCATCGGCTTGGCCGGCATGGCACTGGCGACACCGCCAGAAGGCAAGGGCAAGCCCTCGCAAGCCGGCCAAGGAAATGGCAATAACGGCAATAGCGGGAATAAGAGCAAAGGCAACAGCAAAGGCAACGGCCAGGGCAACGGCAACGGCTCGCGCAATGACGACGTGGACGTCGACATCGGGATTTCTCTGGCCACCGCGGGAATCAGCATATCCGCAGCGCACGGCTATGCCGTCGACTACGGGCTGACGGGATATTCATCTTTGCCTCCCGGCATACGCAAAAACCTGGCGCGCGGCAAGCCGCTGCCGCCTGGCATTGCCAAGAAGATGGTGCCGGGGCCCATGCTGGCGCACTTGCCCGTACATCCGGGCTATGAATGGCAAATGGCGGGTAGCGACTTGATCCTGGTAGCCATCGGCACGGCCATCGTCGCAGACGTGCTTTTCGGCGTATTCGATTGAACGGCGTGTACCCCGGCCGCGCGGGCTGGGGTACCCCGCGATTCAGCGGCGCCGCAGCATGCGCGCCGCGATCTGGTCCCGCCATACATACTGATGCACGCCCACCATCGCGATATGGCCGGCCACCAGGGCCAGCAGCAGCCAGCCCAACCACCCATGCAACGCATTGCCCAGTTCGACTAGCAATGAAATCTCGCGCCCCGACGCATCGAACAGCGGCACGCCCAGCACCGCCAGCCCCTTGCCCCGGCCGTAGGCACGCAGCATGGCAATCAGTGGCACGCAGAACATCAAGACATAAAGGCCGGCATGCCCGGCCGTGGACAGGCGTCCCCACAGGTTCGCGTCGTTGGACGGGCGCCGCCGCTGGTTTTCCAGGGCCCAGACGGCGCGTACTGCTACCAGTGCCAATAGCAGTACTCCCAAAGAGACATGCGACGACCAGAACCAGCGCGATATCCCGGCCTCGCGGTTCCAGGCGTGCAAGGCTGAACTGGTGAATTGCCAAGCGAACAAGGCGGCCATGGCCCAGTGCAGATAGCGGGTGACCGAGCCATAGCCCTGTGGGGAATCGGGCCAGTGGCCAGCTTGCGTACGACTCATTTGAGATCTCCGGTGTCGAGTTGAAAACCTGACGATATTGGCGCCTTGCTCCCACCGGAGACTTGACCAGGCGCAAAGCCGCTGGCGGCCCGGCATTTGGCCCCGTTAAGCGCAGCAAAAGCCCCCCTAAGCAAAACAAGATTGGCGGCTGGCGGGCGATCGTCGCACAATCGTCAGACTTTCTACTGAAGGAAGCGCCAAATGCCCCAGCTCACGGCCGCCCCCCCTGCCGGCCCACAAAAGCACTATCACGACCAGCTTGCCCAGGGCCGGTTCCAGATCCAACGCTGCCAGGCCTGTGCCCAGGCCGTGTTCTATCCCCGGATGATCTGCCCCCACTGCGGGTCGGACCGCCTGGACTGGATCACTCCGTCGGGCCTGGGAACCGTCTATTCCACCACCGTGGTACGGCGCAAGGCCGAGCACGGCGGCGACTACAACGTGGCGCTGGTCGACCTGGAAGAAGGGGTACGCATGATGTCCCGCGTCGAGGGTATCGAGCCCGCCGCGGTGGCCATCGGCATGGCGGTACAGGCCTATGTGGCCGATGCCGGCACCGATAAGCTGGTGGTGTTCAAGGCGATCGGAGACCGCGCATGATAGATCCTAAACTGCGCGGGGCGGCCGCCGTGGTCGGAGTGGGCCATGCCGGGCTGGGCGAAGCGCACGGCTATACCGAAATGGAAATCCTGGTGCAGGCTGCCCACAGCGCCGTCGCCGATGCCGGCCTGACCATGCGCGATATCGACGGCATCGCCACCGCCAGCGTGGCATCCACCATGTGGGCAATGCCCGTCATCGAGCACCTGGGCATCCGCCCCACTTTCATCGACAACACCATGATCGGTGGCTCCAGCTTCGTTGCCCACCTGATGCCCGCTCTGCAGGCCCTGGCCAGCGGGCAATGCAACGCCGTGCTGGTTTGCTACGGCAGCACGCAGCGCACTTCCACGCTGAACCGCGCCGAAATCGGCAATGCGCGCCGCAAGCTCGACCCGCAACCGTACGAGACGCCCTACAACCCCCTGAGCCCGCTCAGCTCGTACGCGCTGGCAGCCGCCCGCCACATGCACCAATACGGCACCACCCGCGAACAACTGGCGGAAGTGGCCGTGGCGGCGCGCAAATGGGCACAGCTGAATCCGGAAGCCTATATGCGCGATCCGCTCAGCATCGATGATGTGCTGTCCTCGCGCATGGTGTCCGATCCGCTGACCGTACGCGACAGTTGCCTGGTCACCGATGGGGCCGGCGCCTATGTACTGGTGCGGGCCGACCGCGCGCGCGACCTGCCCCACCCGCCGGTATACGTGCTGGGCAGCTCCACGGCGTGCTGGAACCGGCAGATCTCGTCCATGGACGACCTGACAGTCACCGCGGCCAGCCAGTCGGGCGCCATTGCCTTCGACATGGCCGGCATGCAGCCCAAGGACATCGACGTCGTCGAACTGTACGACGCCTTCACCATCAACCCCATCCTGTTCCTGGAAGACCTGGGCTTCTGCAAGAAAGGCGAAGGCGGCCCCTACGTCAGCGGCGGCGCGCTGGCGCCCGGAGGTCGGCTGGCGGTCAACACCAACGGCGGCGGGCTGTCGTGCGTGCACCCGGGCATGTACGGCATGTTCATCACCATCGAAGCCGTGCGGCAGTTGCGCGGTCAATGCGGCCAGCGGCAAGTGGCCAACGCCCAGACGGCGCTGGTGCACGGCAACGGCGGCACGCTGTCCAGCCAGTCCACCGCCATCCTGGGCACCCAGGCCGCGCTGTAGCGCCACCCACAGACCACCAGGAAACCACATGAGGCGGACAACTACACAAGGGCCCCGATGATCAACAAGATCAAGTCATCTCATGACGAAGCCCTGTCGGGCATTTCCGATGGCGCCAGCATCATGATCGGCGGTTTCGGCGATGCGGGCATCCCGTTCGAGCTCATCGATACACTGCTGGCCATGGGCCCCACCGGGCTGACCCTGATCAGCAACAACGCCAGCGCCGGCGAACGGGGTATTGCCGCCCTGATCGCGGCGGGCCGCGTGCGCAAGGTGATCTGCTCGCACCCCCGCCCGCCGCGTTCAGATATATTCGCCCAGGCGTTCCGCGCCGGGCAGGTCGAACTGGAATGCGTGCCGCAAGGCACCCTGGCGGAACGCATGCGGGCCGCCGGCGCGGGCCTGGGCCCGTTCTACACCCCCACGGGCTATGGCACCTGGGTCGCGAAAGACAAGCAAACCTGCGTCATCGACGGCAAGGGCTACGTACTGGAACAACCTCTGGCGGCTGATTTCGCGCTGGTGCGCGCCCACCAGGGCGACCGCCTGGGCAACCTAACCTATCGGCTGGCCGCGCGCAACTTCAATCCCGTCATGTGCATGGCTGCGCGGCGTGCCATCGCCCAGGTCGACCAGATCGTGCAGGCCGGCGATATTCCGCCCGAACAAGTCATGACCCAAGCTATTTTTGTCCAATCCGTCGTTCTGGCAGGCACCCCGGCATGACCGAACCTTTATCCCTGAACCGCCAGCAGATCGCCCAACTGGTGGCGCGCGACATCCCCGACGGCGCCACCGTGAACCTGGGCATAGGCATGCCCACGCTGGTTTCCGATTACTTGCCCACCGACCGGGAAATTCTGCTGCACAGCGAGAACGGCATCCTGGGCATGGGCGCCGCCGCCATCGGCGACGCTATCGATCCGGACCTGATCAATGCCAGCCGCGTGCCTGTCATGCTGATTCCCGGCGCATCGATCACCGAACACACTGTCTCATTCGCCATGATGCGCGGCGGGCATCTGGATTATTCGATACTGGGCGGCTTCCAGGTAGCCGCCAACGGCGACCTGGCAAACTGGATGACCGACGCGCCCGACGCCATTCCCGCCATCGGCGGCGCCATGGACCTGGCCGTGGGCGCGCGCAATGTGCTGATCATGATGGAACACACCAACAAAGCCGGCGAACCCAAACTGCTCGAGGCCTGCACCTACCCCCTGACGGCGGCCGGAGTGGTGAATACGGTCTATACCAACTGGGCCATCGTCGACATCAAAGACCGCCGGTTTGTACTGCGATCGATGGTGGCCGGCATGGACATCGATACCCTGCAACGCAGAACCGGCGCAAAACTGTGGATCGACGGCGGCGTGCAGACTATTTTTCTGGATGCGGCGGGCGGCCTTTCTTAGGCTGGCCGCATTGCGCCGCACTGCCAGCACGTCGAGAACTGCGGTTCCAGCCATTCTCCGCAAGCCTGGCAGTGCCAATGCGGGCGCTTGGCCGACAAGTCATTGTCGCGGCCGTCGATGATACGCATCGCCGCGTCCTTGTCTCGTTCGTCTTCCAGCCACAGGTCGGGACCACATTGGTCGACCGGAATCTCCCCCGCCCCACCCTGCAAATACCGGCTGGTCAAGCGGCAGGCAATCCCCGCCTGTTCCAGCAGGTTGGCCCAATGCTGGCCCAGCATCAGGTCAGGCGCGCGAGTCAATCGGATCATGGAGTCCGCCGAATAAAGAGAGAAATCTCTTGGACACCGCGGGGTCAGTTGCTGGAACTGCTACGCAGCTTTGCGGACTGCGCCCTGTTCAAGCGCGCCGCCTCCTCTTCAGCGTACTCCTCTTCTCCTGGCTCATACGAGCCCTCATAGCGGCATCCGCCAGGGTTCCACGTGCACGGGTTGAATAACCGGCTTACCGTGCCAGACCCGGACCCACTTGAAGAACACCCGGCAAGCACAACAAGAAACAGGACGGCACCGCAACGGCTCAACGCTTGAAGGGACATGTTTTTCCAGTTCTACAAAGAGGCTGTAGCCATGGTTATAACAAGGCTTTGAAGATGCTGTGCTATAGGGCGGCATCGAAGCCATGGACTGACCGAACGGCCATGCAACGAAAAAAACGCGTCTCACCAGGAGAATCGCGGATCTGAAGGGGAGTAATCTTATCAGTCGCAAATTTTGAAAAGTCGGTTCTGCCCCTTTGAGCCGGACGTCAAATCTATTTTCGCCTTGTCAGTCCAACGGCTTGAAACCCGTGTGGCCCCGAGCATCTCTCGGAACTGTTTGATCTCGTTCGAGTACACGGAAGGGTAGTTTGCTTTTGGGCGACACACCGATCTCCCACAGTGGAGGCATCACTCGGCTGAGGTAGGGATCGGTAGGGTATAGCTAAGGTCGAGCTCGGTCTGTGCCCACCTACGCATCTGCCGAAACGCGCGCCAAGACTTCGGATTCTTTGCCGAATCGGTGGCCAGGCCGGCGCCCGGAAGTGGCAACTGCCGTTGGACCATGGCCAACGCCTCGTTGTACCGAAAATAGCAATAGGACGGCGATATCAGGAGGTGCTGCGCCACCTCCCGCATCTTGTTGTCGAACCGCCGTAGAAGATGGACGTAGGCACCGGCTCGTGACTCGTACGGCTCATGCTCACGCGGCTCCTCAGTGGCCTCCTCCGCGGCGATAAGGTGCTGCAGCGGGTCACAGAAATCACTGGCGGCCAACTTGCGCATCGCAGGGTGATCCTCAACCGCGTCTCCATCAATCTGCTGATCCAGCTTGACGGCGTTTCGTACTGTTTTTTCAGAGAAATTGACTAGATCGCTGTAGAGAAACGCGACTACGCGATCCTGAAAATCGATCGATATGCCGAGTTTCTCAGCCACCTCAAAGGCTTTGACCCACGCCAGATTCTCAATGTCCTCTGGGGCATGTTCGTTGCTTGTCTTCCAAGCAATTGCCTTGAATCTGCTTCGCTTTGCCTTAACGAACCGCTGGAATGCCTCAAAGTCTTCCCCCGTCACTGCTCGCTCCCTTACAACTGGGCAATCGGCAGCCTAGAGCCAGGAGCACAGACGCGCAACGATCTCTGGGTAAACCATCTTTTCAGACCGCAGCAGAACGAAACTGCTGCCGCGGCCGGTACGTTTCGACCGGACCGCCTGGAATTCCTGGGCGGCCTTCGCGATGTCAACGTTTGTCAACAGCCGGTCGCCAATCTGGCGGGCAGTCTTCTTGCTATACCCAGCTCGAATCGCCGCCTGCGTGGCTGTGCGGGAAAACAAGCGACCAGATGAGCCCCACGCAGGCTCAACACGCAGGCCGTCGTCTTGTTCTGGAGCAGACCGCCGTTTTGGTGGTCTGCTGCCTTCACCATATAACCAGTGGATTTCCGCCGGAATGCCGTTGGAAAAAACGCAATTGATCCAGATTGCGCGGTCGGTTACTGGCGGATGACGTACTGAGCCCTGC
Organism: Bordetella sp.; assembly: GCA_035628955.1. GTDB lineage: Bacteria > Pseudomonadota > Gammaproteobacteria > Burkholderiales > Burkholderiaceae_B > Bordetella_A. The sequence continues at coordinate 3,649 of DASPIV010000083.1, read as the reverse complement.
GGTAGCTCTCAATTGCCCAGCCAGGCCGGCGCGACTCCAGCCAGGCCTCGGACAGGACGGCAAAGGAATACCGACGGGCCTCCTCCACAGCGGCCTTGGCGGCCTGCTCGGCTTCGGTCAAGCTGGCGGCGCGCGCTCGAGCCTGGGTCCGCACACCGACGATAGGAGCGCCCGTACGCGCGGCCAGGTGCACCTCTGCCGCCTTGCCATGAGCCTGGGCGACCGAGAAAGCCGGATAGGTACCGATGATGATCTTGCTGCGCTTGCCGTCGGGCGTCCGGTAACGGATCAGCCACTGCTTGCCGCCCCTGGGCAGCACCAGCAGGAACAGCCCATTACCGCTGGCCAGCGTGTATGGATCGACCTTGGGCCGGGCCTTCTCTACGGCTACGGCGGTCACTTGTTTGGCAGGGCTGGGCATCGCTGGCGGGTTGGTACTTTTTGGATCTTCAAGTGAGCCCGATGTGGGTACTCAGCAGGAAACTACCAAAAAGCGCCCAAAGGCCATAGATTCTACGATACGACGGTAGACGCATAGACAACAAAAAACCCGCGTCTCTATACGAGAATCGCGGGTTTCGTAGACTGCTGTGTACTACCTGATATTCATTCTTGGTGCCGACGGCGAGACTCGAACTCGCACAGCTTTCGCCACTACCCCCTCAAGATAGCGTGTCTACCAATTCCACCACGTCGGCTTAGGGCTTGCCTGAAGCAGCAACTGCCTCAGGAAAGTCGGGCATTCTAGCATGGAATCGGCACCCCGGCCAACGCGCCAGGGGCCGACGCCGCAGCCTTACTGGGCCGGCTTGGGCGCTTCGGGCTGGGCCGGAGCAGCGGGCTGTTTGGTGGGTTTTTCGGCCGGTTTTTCGGCCGGCTGGTCAGCCGGTTTTTCAGCCGCGGGCGGCTGGGCAGCCGGTGCAGCGGGCACGTCGGCCGGCTGGGACTGCGGCTGCGGCTGGCCCGCGGGCGCCGGCGCTTGCGGCACCGATGCGTCCGGCTGGGCCGGGGCGCCTTGCGGCACGGATGAACCGCCGCTGTTGCCGGCGCCCGGCACTTGGGGCACGGAGCGATCGGCCGGGAAATTCTGCATCACGCCGGTATCCACGGCGCCAGGCGCCGAACCCCTGTGGCTGACGTAGGCCAGGCCCAGGGTGGTGGCAAAGAACACGACCGCGGCCCACTTGGTGGTGCGGGACAGGAAGTTGGCGGCCCCGGTGGCGCCGAACAGGCTGCCAGAGGAACCACTGCCGAAGGCTGAGCCCATGTCGGCGCCCTTGCCCTGCTGCAGCAGGACCAGGACGATGATCGACAGGGCGGACAGCACCTGTACGACCAGCAAAACGGTAAGTGTCATAGACATTGAAGACTCCGGAAACTTAGGCTGCGGCGATGCGCAAGAATTCTTCGGCCACCAGCGACGCGCCGCCCACCAGGGCGCCATCGATGTCGGGCATGGCAAACAAGGTGGCCGCATTGGCGGCCTTTACGCTGCCGCCGTACAGCACGCGCACCTGGCCTGCGCCCAGGCCTTGCAGGGCCACGCGGATGGCGCTGTGGACTTCCTGGGCCTGCTCGGGCGTGGCCGTGCGGCCGGTGCCGATGGCCCACACCGGTTCGTAGGCCAGCACCAGTCGCGACAGCGCGTCGGCGCCCAGGGCCAGAATAGGTTCGAGCTGGCGTTCGATGACGCCCAGCGTGTTGCCGCCTTCGCGGTCGGCCAGCGATTCGCCCACGCACACCACCGGCGTCAAGCCGGCGTCGAGTGCGGCGCGGGCCTTGTCGGCCACCAACTGGTCGGTTTCGCCATGCAGCGTACGGCGCTCGGAATGGCCGGCCAGCGCCCAGCGGCAGCCGAACTCGTTCAGCATGGCGCCCGACACTTCGCCGGTATAGGCGCCCTTGGCGTGCGCGCTGACGTCTTGCGCGCCCCACGACACGGTGCTGCCGTTAAGAACCGACGCGGCCTGGGCCAGGTACGGGAACGGCACGCAAACGCCGATTTCGCAGTGCGAGGCCGGGTCGGCCACGCGCAGCGCATCCAGCAGCGCGCCGTTCTCGGCCAGGCTGCCGTGCATCTTCCAGTTGCCCAGCACGAGGCGGGCGCGGTGTTCAACAGAGGTCATGGCGCAACACAATATGAGTCGGCCCGGACAAAATCCGGGTCAAACCCAAGATTGTATCCTGTTTACCAGGAAATACGCTGTCGTGCCCTGGCTGTTGTTACACCGTCAGGATGATCTTGCCGATGTTCTCGCCGGCTTCCATCATGGCGTGGGCCGCGGCGGCCTGCTCCAGGGGAAAGGTGGCGTGCACGATGGGCTTGATCGAACCCTGTTCCAGCAAGGGCCATACGCGCCGGCGTAGGGCCTGGGCTATGGCGCCCTTGAAAGCCACCGGGCGCGGGCGCAGGGTCGAGCCGGTAAGGGTAAGCCGGCGGCGCAGGATCTGGTTGCAGTCCACTTCGGCGCGCGCCCCGCCCAGCAAGGCGATGACCACGATGCGGCCATCGTCGGCCAGGCATTTCATGTTGCGGTTGATGTATTCGCCCGCCACCATGTCCAGGATCACATTGACGCCGGCGCCGCCGGTGGCGTCGCGCACTTCCTGGACGAAATCCTGCGTCTTGTAGTTGATGCCGCGGGCGGCACCCAGCGCTTCGACCGCGCGGGCGCGTTCGTCGCTGCCTACCGTGGCGTAGACGGTATTGCCCAGCGCCCGGGCCAGCTGGATGGCCGTAGTGCCGATGCCGCTGGCGCCGCCATGCACCAGCAAGGATTCGCCGTCTTGCAGGGCGCCGCGGTCGAAGACATTGCTCCAGACCGTGAAATAGGTTTCGGGCAGGCCGGCGGCCTCGATGTCGGTCAGCCCCTTGGGTACGGGCAGGCATTGCGCGACCGGGGCAACGCAGTATTCGGCATAGCCGCCGCCCGCGACCAGGGCGCACACCTTGTCGCCCACCGCAAACCCACCCGCCGCGGCGTCGCCGCCGACGATCTCGCCCGCCACTTCCAGGCCCGGCAGATCGGACGCCCCCGGAGGCGGCGCATAGTTGCCCTTGCGCTGAAACACGTCGGGGCGGTTGATGCCCGCGGCCGCGACCTTGATCAGCACCTCGCCGGCGCCCGCTACGGGCGTGGGGCGGTCGGCCGGAACCAGTACCTCGGGGCCGCCGGGTTGGGATATTTCTACAGCTCGCATCACACGCCTCCTGGGTCAAATAGATTATTATGGCGCCCTTTACGGAAGTTCCAAACCGGCCATGCGGCGTTGCCGTCCACGGTCCGGACTTTCGGTCGCGGTACCATACCGCCGACACAAGACGGAAGCGTGGCCGAGCGGTTGAAGGCACCGGTCTTGAAAACCGGCAAGGGTTTGCGCCCTTCGTGGGTTCGAATCCCACCGCTTCCGCCAGTATTCCCGCACCCATGGCGAAATTGGTAGACGCAAGGGACTTAAAATCCCTCGCCGCAAGGCGTCCCGGTTCGATTCCGGGTGGGTGCACCACTGCCTACATGCGGCGCGGCGCCAATGGTGCACAGCCCGCAGTGCCTCGGGGAAGAATTTTGGCGGACGCCCCCCCCAGCAGGCGTTCCTGGCTATGATATGTAATTGCACTAGCCAGAAATGGTCGCCCCCCACGTTATGG